>DASYJQ010000027.1:0-2340 GCA_035996265.1 Saccharimonadales bacterium (SeqCode) | reverse complement strand
GGCCGGCAAATACGACTAACCAGAGTACGACCTGGAATATAAAGCGTTGCCGCGATATTTTGGATAGTTTATAGCTGACCAGCGCGTTAACCAACGCGGCGACAATGAACGGCGTGTTAAGAAATAGTAAAATAGCGTACCTACTCACCAATAAACTCCACGATACGCCGCCGCAGCAGCGATTTGATTATGTTGAAGGCATTCCAGTTATTTTGGCCCTTGGCGCGGGAGTAGTCCGTGTAAATGGCCTCGATAGGGTATTCGCCGATGCGCATTTTTTGCTGTTTGGCGCGCCACAGCATTTCGGAACAGAATTCGTAACCATTGGTTTTCCAGCGCAGTTCGTTGAGGGCTTTTTGGGAGAACACGCGCATGCCCGACTGGGAATCGGTGACATTGACGCCGAATAGCACGTACGTTATCCAGCTTAAGCCTTTGTTGCCGGCCTGCTTAACTTTTGACATGCCCTGGCTGTCGATGAGCCGGCTGCCGATTAATAAGTCGTGCCCGCCTTTGTTCATGAGTGTCACGCCAGTCAGCACGTCTTTAGGGTTGTGTTGGCCGTCGGCGTCAAGTGTAGCGGCGATGTCAAAGCCGCGTTGCTGGGCAAAGCTGAGGCCCGTAGCGGTAGCGCCGCCGCTGCCCGTGTTGAGGATGTGCGGAATAACATGGGCGCCGCCAGCTTTGGCCCGGGCTATAGTGTCGTCTTTAGATCCGTCGTCAATTACCAGGATAGTGGCGTCGAAGTGCGTGCCACGGAAGGTCGCTTTTAAACTACTAACGACTTCCTGAATAACAGGCCCTTCGTTGTAGGCAGGAATAACAAGGCAAACTTTAGGCATATATATCTCGCAATAACTGAGCACAGTATAGCAAATGCTGTGGTATATCAACCATTAGTTGACCTTGTATATGACGAACGTTTGGGTTGGGTACGGAATTGATTTGACGAGCTGCAGGCATGAGCCATCGATAGCTACGGTGGTTAGAATATATTTGACGTGCAGCTGGCGCATGTATGCGCTGCAGGCTTCAGTGTTGACGTTAAAGTGGTCGCCGCCAATGAGTGCCAGCTCGGTTTTGACTTGAGTAGCCGGGTCACGATCAAAGGCGAAGTTAACGTGGGCGTAGCGGTTATATATATCTTGCTGGCCGCCATTATCGGCTGACTTCCAGAGCGATAGTTGCGGATAGGCGTACACGCCTGAGAGCGACGGCGCGTCGTTGAAAATCGGGAAGTTTTCCAAGTAGCTTATTTCAGTGACCCAGTAACCGTTATCTTTGTTTTGGCCGTTCACATCCTTGATCGCTTGTGACAGCGGTGTTTTGGTTAGAATGTTAGTACCATGGTACAGCGGATTAGTGCCGGCGGTCGTAACGAATGAAAAGGCTAGAAAGCCAAGAACGGCAAGCGTAACGTGCTTACGAAGCAGCGCGTAGACGATAACCGGTACCGGCAGCGCCAGCAGCATCACCATATGTATGCTTATGAAACCCGGAGAGCGCTCCATGGCGAATTTGCCGAGCAGGAATTCAATAACCAGAATGGCCAGCGCATAGGCGATTACAAATGGCTGACTGAATAGCTTCCCCTTGAGGTCTGGCAGGCGCCGGATAACTAACACCAACTGGAAAGTGTTAAGCAACCCCAATCCGAGCAGTAAACGCAGCAGTGGTACCTTGTCGAGCAATAGCGCCTTGCCAATAAAATCAAGATGCGGAACAAACAACCAGGCCATAAAGAATAGGAAGCCCAGATGGACGGTTATGAGCGGCCAGTCAGCCGGGCGTTTGAGCCGGTAATCACGATAGATAATGTACAGGGCCGGCAGCGCCAGGAACGGCAGTAACAGAATAAAGTTGGACGCCTCGCTTTGGTTTAATAATTCGCGGTGGTCAATGACATACTGCTGCGCCTTACTGGCGAATTGGAAGTCAAAACCAAGGTGTCCGGAAAACGTGTGCGCCGGGTCAAAGCCGCCGCTGGCTACAATTCGTTTGCCAGGGTAGGCTGTGTTGGTGATAGTGCTGATGACACTAGCCCTGGTATGGAAGAAAAGGAGCGCCAGCACCCCGGCGACCAGGCAGGTGCCAGCCATAATCCCCAGCTTTC
This sequence comes from Saccharimonadales bacterium (SeqCode), assembly GCA_035996265.1. Lineage (GTDB taxonomy): Bacteria > Patescibacteriota > Saccharimonadia > Saccharimonadales > UBA4665 > PMNU01. The sequence continues at coordinate 227 of DASYJQ010000027.1, read as the reverse complement.
GTAGCAATTTGTTACGTTGCAGTTTGGGCAGTGACTGCAGCAAGTACCCGGCAATAAATGATCCTAGGGCTAACGCGCAGGCAATTTGGAATGGCGGATAGAGCACCAGGGCAAAGCAGACTAATATGTATGCCAGGAATACCCCCCAGAGCACTTCATGCCACATCTGCTTGGCGCGGACCAGCTGCATGACTGCCGTGGCCGCGAAGAGCGAATAGTATACCGGC
>DASYJQ010000026.1:0-1772 GCA_035996265.1 Saccharimonadales bacterium (SeqCode) | reverse complement strand
CGACGGAAAATAGGATTTGTTTTCCAGCGCTTTAACCTGTTCCCGACGCTTTCGGCCGAGGGGAATCTAAAGCTGGCCGAAAAGATACATACCGGGAACGGCGGCGCGAATTCGGACCGCCGGCGCGAGGTGCTCAGGCTTTTGAAACTGGAAGATAAGATCCATCACAAACCGCTCGAGCTTTCGGGCGGCGAGCAGCAGCGGGTCGCGCTGGCGCGGGCGATCGTAAATAACCCCGCGATAATCCTGGCGGACGAACCGACCGGCAATCTCGACAGCGAGAATTCGCAGATCGTTTTGAATATGTTTCGCGAGTTGAATGAGAAGTTTAGGCAGACGATAATAATGATTACGCATAACCCGGAGGCGGCCGCGGTCTGTTCGCGCATCATCCGGATGCGTGACGGGCTTATCGTTAACGATTGAGAAATGTTGAAGAACTTAATTCTATGGAATTATGAGCGCGGCACCTGGCCGTACGACATTTTTTGTCTTTTGATCGTCGCGTTTATATTTCTTACGCCGAAAACATGGTTTGAAAAGAGGGATATCGGTGCAATCCGGACGCCGCTGACAACCGTCCAACGAGGAGCATTTTTATCCGGCGAATATAGTTTTATGCCGCGGGGCGGTGATATAAACGGGGGCCGACTTGTCGCCGCCGAAACACGAAATATAAAAACGGGCGAGATAAATTTTTACGCTGTTAGTAAGCGTTAAACCGGAATGTTGGAGGTCCGGGCCGATAGCGAAAGCGATCGGTCGTCTCCGGCATTTTATTTAGGAGTAGTGATTTATGAATAGATTTATGAAATTTGGACTTTCAGCCGTTTGCCTGGTCCTGGTTCTTAATGTCTTTGCCGTTACCGAGACAAAGGCGCAGCTGGTATTGAACGACATCCTTAACCGGATGGACAATAACTACAAGTCTCTTTCATCTCTTAATTCGAATCTTAAGATGGTAAAGCACAACCCGCAGCTGGGGGTGAGCGATACCTACGAAGGGACGGTTAAATTCCTTCCGAAAACGGATAAGCAATTAATGTACGCCCGGATAGACTGGGCCAAGCCGATGGTCGAGAATATTGCCATAATCGGCGATACTTACAAGCTTTATCGCCCGAAGCTTGGCCAGGCCATTGCCGGTAAAGTTTCGTCGGTCCAGAAGGGCAATAAGGTACCCGGCGGCACCTTGGCGTTTCTGAGCATGTCAAAAAAGCAGATGAAAGAGAATTATGTCGTCTCGTATATTGGGCAGGAGCAGGTGGCGGGCGGTACGCTCACGTGGCACCTCCAGCTCACCCCCAAAACACCGGCGGGCTACAAGATGGCGGACCTGTGGGTGGATAAGGACGGTATGCCCATTCAGTCGACCGTTACCGAAAACAACGGTGAAACGACGACGATCCACCTTTCGGGGTTTACAAAGAACGCGACGATAAGCGCGAAAGTTTTTAAGCTCGATATCCCGAAGAACGTCAAAATTGTACAAGGCTAATTAGCCGCGACCGTAATTTCGAAAAGGCTTTGGCTGAGGAAAAGCCAGGGCCTTTTCCTTTATGGTTTGAAAAGAAGGCGCGCAGTATCTATAATTACAAGCTTGGCAGCGCCAATTCATTATGCCCAAGGCAAGCAGTTTTAGCAGATTTACACGCGGGGTCCGCCACACGGTCAGGGCCTTTGCCTCGACACGCCACCCGGTGCTGGTGCACATCGTCCCGATGCGCCGGTGCAATTTGGCGTGCACCTATTGTAACGAGTACGACAAAACG
>DASYJQ010000025.1:0-3835 GCA_035996265.1 Saccharimonadales bacterium (SeqCode) | reverse complement strand
CAACGGCAGTACGCAAGGCGCCAGCACTGTCAGCGCTCCGGCGACAAAGGCCCCGAATAGCAAAAACATGACTAGCTAATGCTGACTTTCCCGGTGAGTTCCTGCAAGTCATCGACTAATTGTTCGTGTCGCTCGTCCGTTATGACAGACATGACTTGCAAAGTCGATAACAGACCTTCGATTTCTTTGCCTAAGTGCAGGGCCGCTTCGCTGGCGGCGTTTTTGCGGTATTCGGTTGCAAAACTTATAACGGCCCGCTTTAATTCATGAACGGTATTCGCCCCCATACTGGTAATGCCAAATATGCCGGCCGCACCGCCCAATGTGGGGATGTTGCCGTTGACACCCATTGCCGAATGGACAAATGCGTCTAACCGTTCAGTGCTCATGCTCTAACTATAGCAAACGATTAAAAAAGACTTCCTGGGGAAGTCTTGATAATGGTGGTGCCCCCTGTAGGATTCGAACCTACGACCTTCTGTTCCGAAGACAGACGCTCTAATCCGCTGAGCTAAGGGAGCGTAACAGATTGATTATACCAACTACGCCGGTAGTTACCTATAACACGCGCTTGGGGACGCGCAGCACGTAGGCGGCGCTGGCAAAACATAAGACGGCCATGACGACGAATAAAGCGCTAAAACTGCCGTAATGCACGATGACACCACCCAAAATAGCACCGACCCCGCCGGCGGAATAGGCCATGGCTTCCCAGGTCCCCCACTCCGAAGCTTCCTGGTGTTTGTCGAGGTGCGACGAGTACAGGGCATCGAAAGCCGGGTCGGCAAAGGCGCGTACCAAGCCGATCACTACTTGTATTGCAGCCAGGTACCACACGCTGTGTACGGTTATAAATAACAGAAAGCTGAGGCCGACAACGGCGTGGCTCAGAACGAGCAACGACTTCTTTTCGCGCAGCCTATCGGCGTATTTGCCGGCAATCAGGGCGGCAAAAGCCGAGCCAAAGGCTAACCCCGCGGCAGTGAGGCCGGCGTCCAGGATGTCCCCTCCAACCCGAGCGACAAACACAGCATAGATTGGCGTAATCATTGCCACCGAGATTAATACCAGCGCGTCGCTTATCAGCAAAACCCTGAGCGCAGGGTTACGAATCCCCCGGAGTGCGTAGTAACGTTGCAGGACAACCATTGCCCTCATCATAGCAAACCGCCGCGGAAGTGGTTACTGTACTGCTTTGTGCAGCGACCGGTAAGACTTCACGAGCATCGCTTCTATCTTCTGCCAATCCGGCGGCTGCCCGTTGAGGGCTTCGACCGCATCACGCAATATCATGGCATCGGCCCGGCCGTGAGCATACGTCATCAAACGTGAAGGCGGTACATCAAACACCACGGCCATGGCATTGGCGAGCGATTCTGCCAGGGTGATTTGGTAGTCCCTTGGGTAACGGTGTACCATCCACCACTCCAGTTCCAATTCTGCCGCCTTTTGGTAGTCAAAGGGTTTGACGGCATGGTCAGATACAATCCGATACATTTTAGACAGCCTGCGCACCACCCGCTGCCTATTTTCGTGACCCATTTTAACGCGAAAATCAGCTGCGGCAACAGCTCCGTAGTATGCCACCCGCAACGAACGGATATGGCTCAGTCCGAACTGGAGCTGGATCAACCGCATCAACAAAAATAACAACCGTCCGAACTGGTGGTCGTAATACACCTTCCACATCACAGCATCAAATGCAGCCATACGCTCAGGGTCAAATTCCCGCAAATCTTTCTTCGCCACGCCGTCGCCCCGTTTACTACACTATATACATAAGTGTAGTGGGCGGGCGAATATGAGACAATAGGCACATGCGAACATTCTTGAAGCATGCCGTCCGCCGTGTCGGGCTCTATGAAGTCATCGCCTTTTTTACCGGTTTTGTTCTGATGGCCTTTGAGTTGGCCGCTTCACGAATCTTAGCTCCTACAATCGGCACGTCGGCGTATGTCTGGACTAGTGTTATCGGCGTGATGATTGCCGCCTTGGCTTTAGGCTATGCGGCCGGTGGCTGGATCGCCGACCGGCGCGCCCAAAAGAGCGACATCGTCTGGCTGTTGCTGGCGGCGGCGCTGGCTATTTTGGTTACGTGTATGTTCTCGCAGAACACATTGGACAGCGTGAGCCACTTGTTCCACGATCCGCGCGTGCAAGGCGTGCTGGCCTCCACAATTTTATTCGTACCGGCCAGTTTCCTGTTGGGCATGGCCAGCCCGTACCTGGCAAAATTGCGCGTTCAATCGGTTAAGACTACCGGCCGCTCGGTTGCCGGGCTGAGCGCATCTAATTCGCTAGGCGGCATCGCCGGCACGTTTTGTACTGGATTTATTTTCTTTACGATTATCGGCTCGCGCGAAACACTGGCGCTGCTGGCCGGCGTACTCATTGCTTGCAGCTGGCTGATCGCACCGAGTGTACTACGCAAGCCGCGCATTATCCTCAGCGCCGTGCTGTTTGGCACGCTATTACTGCAGTTTACCGTACCGGTGCGGGCCGGCGTGGTGGCCGATATCGACACCCCTACCTCGCACTACAAAATTATTGACGGCACACTCAACAACCAACCGGTGCGCGTCTTGATTATGGGACCGGGCGGCTTGCAGTCGGGAGCGTACCGGAACGGATCAAAAGACCTGGTGTTCGACTACACCCGCAAGATCGCCGAAGTCACCGCTGCCGCGCCGCACAAGAACCGCATACTTATTTTGGGCGGCGGCGCCTTTAGTTTGCCTGAATATATGGGGGTACATTACCCGGCGTCACAGGTGGACGTTGTGGAAATCGACCCGGGCCTGCCCGGCATTGCCAAACAATATTTCGACTACAAACAACCGGCTAACGTACGTGTTTTTGCCGAAGATGCCCGTACCTATTTGCAAACTACTGCCGAACGGTACGACGTAGTCATTGTTGATGCTTATAACGACTCGTCAATCCCCTTTGCCCTTACCACCCGCGAATACGCCGCCGCTCTTAAAACCGCCATGAGACCCGACGGCGCTGTTATCGCCAACTTCATTGGCGCCGCCAATGACCGCTGTATGCCGCTGCTTGCCAGCCTGCACCAGTCATATGACAGCGCCTTCAGCCGCTCGCTACTGTACCCGCTCGACGACATTACCCTCCAAAAAGAACAAAACATTATCGCTGTATACTCGAACGCCTCGTTAACCTGGGCAAATGATATAGCGGGCAGTGTATTTGTCGGCTTACGCCCGGGGACCACGCTTACCGACAACCATGCTCCGATTGAATACCTGCACCAAAAGTGCGGCGGCTATTAGCGCTTTTTTTGCGCCGGTTTAGCACGGCGCGTAGACCAAGAGCCGACCGCGACCAAGGCTAACGCGCAGGCCATTATACCGATACCAACAACAGCAATCCCGCCATATCCGTGCCCGGCAGGGTCCAAGAACGGATAAGGGTACCATTGAACAATCGGACCGCGTATAAGGCTATAGGCAAGATAAAGTATGGGGAAAATCAGCCAGAAGCACGCCGCTTTAAATGAAATTCGCTTAACCGGCGGGGTTATAAACCAGTCGGCAAATACGACTGCCGGCATGATGTAATGCACCACGCTGTTAACCCATGGTATCGCCGTTTGCAGCGATTCTTCTTGCCCGGACAGCAGCAAGGTATAGACGATACCGGTGATTGTCATATATAAAAAGGCAGCACCGCGGAGCATGTCCAGCCGTGCGCTTTGCTTGCCGCACAACGCAAAACTGCCAGCTGCCAGTAGAACAATTGCGGCCAGTATATTGCTCTCGATGGTGAAAAAACTGAGGAAATTAACCGGATTAAATGACGCTCGCTCGGTCCCGCG
>DASYJQ010000024.1:0-13217 GCA_035996265.1 Saccharimonadales bacterium (SeqCode) | reverse complement strand
TTCCGCGCGAAGATCTTACTAGAGATAACGCGAGATTACTGGAAATGTGGCTGTCAAATGACCAGTTACGGGGCGAGGGGCATGCTGCTGCCGAGCGGACCGTCCTGGTATACCGGATTGGACATCCGGCAATTGTGCTGGCCAGCCGCCAACTCAAGAATCTGGACGATCCCCACCGCCGCGCCTTTGCCGCTGGAATTGTGGCATACGAAGCAGTGTCGGCATTGGTTCGTTCACATCCCCCAGACTACAATTTTGTAACGGTCAGCAGGGATGTAGCCGACATGGCTGCCACTGACCAGCATTCGTTATACGCCTATCTGGCCGAGGCTGACGGTCATTTTAGGGAAGCGCTACCAAACACGCTCGCCGTCATCCATGAGTCTACCAGCCGTGACTATCCGCGCTTGGCGCAGTACGCCGTACATGGTGCTGCATTGGCTTGCCAGCTCGAACTACAAGTCTCCGGAGCCTAAGCAGGCTATAATAGGCACATGCAACGACTCCCGGTAGATTCCAGCGATATTGTGTCCGTCGGCTACGACCCTAAAACCCGATTGTTAGAGATCGAGTTTAAAGAAGGCCGCATCTATGAGTACCCGGATGTTGAACCCGAAACATATCGTTTGTTCATGAAGGCCGACTCGTACGGCCAGTTTTTTCTGAGCTCCATCAACGGCCACTACCGCTACAACCGAATCGACAAAGACGGCAGAAAACAGGCTGGCCCGCAATCCTTGGCGTTTGTAACCGGCAACGCCCGTAAGGTCCGTGACCTCCAGACGGCATTGGCGCCGTTCCACATTGAGGCTGAACAACTCGATTTACCGGTAGATGAGATTCAGTCCCACGACCCCGAAGCGGTTGTCCTTGCCAAAGCCAAAGACGCCTTCCGGCTGGCCGGACGCCCTGTAGCGGTCAACGATACCTTTTGGAACATCCTGGCCCTGCGCGGTTTCCCGGGCGCTTACATGAGTTACGTCGCCGATTGGTTCAAGCCGGAAGATTTTCTGAAGTTACTCCAAGACAAAACCGATCGGACCGTGATCGGCACCGACACGTTGGTGTATTACGATGGCGACCGCTCCAAGGTATTTAGCCAGAACCATACCGGCACTATCGCCACCGAACCGCGGGGCAAGGGCGCCTCCATTGACCAGCTTTTGATCATTAACGGCGAAACCAAAACCGTCGCCGAAGTCCATGAACAAGAGGGCCGGTCATGCATCGACCCCGACAACAACATCTGGCACGATTTTGCCAAATGGTACAACATGCAACGGCGCCTCGGCAAGGTATAATAATCCTGTAACGGAGGCAGCAACTATGGACAGGCTACTAGTAAACTCGACAAACATTATTACCGTCGGCTATGATGCCGATTCCAAAACGCTCGAAGTGGAATTTCAATCGGGCAAGATATATCAGTATTCGGACGTACCGGAAGACATCTATCAGGAACTCATGGCCGCGTCATCCAAGGGCCAGTTTTTTCACGATAATGTCATGAACCAGTACGATTTTACGGAAGTTTAGACTGTACGGACGGTGTTCGAAGAATCTATACTTAAGGTATGGCATTTTTCGACAAACTTTGGCACCGGACACTCCGCCGTCCGTATGATTTAGCGTATACCGAGCAAGGGCAGGGCCAGCCGGTTATACTGTTGCACGGTTTAGGCGCCAGCAAAGCCATTTGGCGGCCGCTAGCCAATTTGTTGCCGTCCGATAAATGGCATGTCATTACGCCGGACTTGCTTGGCTTTGGCGAATCGCCGCGCCCGGATTGGAATGCATACGACATTAACGAACACGCCCGTATGGTCATCGCGTTCCTCAAAAAGCAGCGGATCATTACGCCGATTACGCTAGTAGGGCATTCCATGGGTTGCCTGATTGCCGCGCATATTGCCGCTACTAATCCTGACCTCATCAAACGCCTGGTGTTATATGAGCCGCCGTTGTTGGATGAAATCCCGGAGTTCCCGGGATATACCAAGCGTAGTACCCGTTACAAGGCATTCTTTGAATACATCGCCTCGCACCCGCAACTGGCGTACCTGGAAGGCAGGCTATTGTGGCGCGTGGCGCGAAAATTTTCCGGCCTGGAAATGGACGAAGACGCTTGGTTGCCGTTCGAACGTTCGCTCCGCAATACCATCTTGAGTCAGCACGTCTACGACGAGCTGCACGCCATGCCGTTACCCACCGACATCGTCTACGGCCGCCTCGACTTTATTGTCATCCGCCAAGGCGTCAAAGACCTTTTTGAGCACAATAAAAACATTAATCTGCACCTGGTTACCGACGTGCACGGTATTTCGCCGCGTTCGGCTAAATATCTGGCAGGCCTGCTCGACAAGACCGTCAAACGCAAGCCGCGCCGTCTTGTATTACCCGGCACCAAATCCAAATCCGTCCCCAAACCGGCTTAACCAGCCAATCTCCAGATAGCCCCAATATTCAGCAAACCGGCAAGTTCAGGCCGTACCCTTAGTAAGTTGCCGTATTCCTGCAGGTGTCGGCAGCAGTTTTACTAACAGTAAAAGGAGCAAGCATATGAAGTCTAAGAAGGCATTGATTATGGCTGGCGTCGGGACGGTAGTAGGCCTGGCGGCATTTGCCGGCGTAGCATCGGCGCAAACGCCCGCCGCCAGTGACGGCCAGCAATCGCTGGTCGACAAGATATCCGCCAAATTTAATCTGAACAAGAGCGATGTCCAGGCTGTCTTTGATCAAGACAAGTCCGCCCACCAAGCTGAAATGCAGCAGAAAATGGACGACCGTCTGACCCAAGCGGTTACCGACGGCAAGATAACCGCAGCCCAAAAGACAGCTATCGAGAGTAAGCACGCTGAAGTGAAGGCATACTTTGAGTCAATTAAAGATAAGCCGGCTGCCGAGCAGAAGACTCTCATGAAAGCCAAGATGGATGAACTCCAGCAGTGGGCTAAAGACAACGGCCTGTCTGACTTCTTCATGATGAAGGGCGGCATGCATATAGGGGGTGGCCCAGGCCTGAGCGGTAATGTAAACGTTAAAGCTGATACGGGGGTATCGGAAGATAGTACTAACTAATTAATACATAAGCCCACAAACGCGTACCTTACGACAGGCCCCGAACACATCCGGGGCCTGTTTTTGTATGTACAACAGTGTCAAGACGACTTTAGTCTTTGGTTTGTAAAAGGCCGACCATATTACTATCGAAGCTGCCATCCGGCTTGCGCAGTACAGAGTAGCTTATTGATGTTTTTCGGCGGCCTTGGCCAAAGGCTCTACGTGTGCTGTCGGCGATTTTATTATATTCTTCGGCAGGGAGACCGACGTGTTTTAGGATGCCCAGAAATTCTTCGGCGCTATCAGATTGAAGGTTCGAACCGCCAAGTATGTTGCTCAGCCGGCGGTATTCGTCTACTGCGGCATTTTTGCGCTGCCAGCCGGCCTCGTCATCTTTAGCTGGTCGGGAACGGGCTGCTTCAACGGTGGCACTTCGTAGTGCTTCAAGGCGATCGTGTTCCTCGGGTGTCATAGCGGCAGCGGCGAGTTCCTCGCCTTTTTTACGCCAGGCCAATTCCTGCTCAGTTTCGGGATTGTCGGCTGTAGTTTCGGCGGGTTTGGCCGGCTCAGCTGCTTTTGTGCGCTCGGCATTGGCGCGGCTGCGGGCAAATAGTTCATCAATATCAGCCCTTGCTTTTTCTACTTGGTCTTGCGGCATGCCGGTATATTCGGCTTCTTCCGGCGCTGCGTGCCGGGGCGTGTGCTCCTGCGAACGGCTTGTCCCCGACGAGACGTTGAGGCGGTCAAGCGCTGCCCTGCCTTGAGCCACGACATCGTAACCTGCAGGACGCTCTACGGTAGTCTCAGTGGCAACGGTGCCGACGGCGGCCTCGGTGGGGGTCGGCGTGTCTTCCTGGATTTCGGCACCTGCACTGACTTCTTGCCAGTACGTGTTATCTTCGCGGATCGATCCGGGGTACAGGTTTGAGCTTTTCTTGAGCCAAAGCATCATGGCGCGCTGTTTAGTACGTGCAGCCCATGCTTCCTTGGGAGCGGTGGTAGGGGCGGTCTTGGCAAAGTCCGCCAAAAAGTTATCGACGGCTTCATCCGGTGACAACTGTTCGTTTTCGGGCTGTTGCAAGAACGTCTGGAAGTCTTCCATTGTTTTGGCGCGGTCTTTGTCGCCCTGTGGATCTTCGAAGTCGGGGAATTCTTTCGCGTCTTCGGCGTAACGGTTTACGTAATCTTTAAATTCGTCGCTGGTAAGCGGGGTGTCATGCCCCGTTTCCTGATCGCGGGCTAGCTTGTCGGCACGGTGCTCATCGACAAGCTCATGGACCATCCCCGGTTCGCGGGTCGTACTCGCTAGCATCCGGTCCATGTGATCCATCTTGCGGTTAAACTTGGCAATGTCCGCGGCCGTCCAGTTTTTCAATTCCTCGCCATCGACAGCAAAGGCCATGCGTTGTTTGTGCTCGGATATGATATCCCCGGGCGTTAAACTTGGGTCATCCAAAATGCCGATAGTTTCCTGTAATTCTTGCAGGTCTTCGACCATCTCCACACGGGTATCCGGGTCGTAGGCTGTATTTTCTTGTGTCTGATCAAGAGAATAGTCGATAAAATCATGAAAATCAGCCTGGTTGACGGGAAGTATCTCGCCAGGGTTGGGCAGGGTGTTTACAGTATTTAGTGGTATCTGTTCTGACATGGCCGTTTTTCTATTATGTTTTCGTGTCGATAACTTAAATAAACATTAGCATTATTATTACAGAAAGTCAATTGTATTCCATAAAACTGTTAGCAATAATCCAGGTATAGCAAAAGAGCCCCATACCAATAGGGCTCTTTTATGTGCTTCGCTAAAAAGGTTCTAGCGGTTTTGCTTGGCGGCGCGGCGCTTCAAGCGCAGCATATTGCCAGCGTAACCGAGGCTGCCAGCGATACCGGCAGGAACGAACCAGCTACCTGCACCGGTGTTGGGCAGGCTAGTTGTAGCTGCTTCAACTTGGGGAGGAGTTACCGGAGGAGTAGGTGTAACAGGAGGAGTTACCGGAGGGGTAGGGGTTACGGGAACCTTAACCTTGATAACTGCTACATCACAACCAGCTTGGTGTTGGTTTTTGTCGTGGTTGGTGGCTTCACCAGTGAAACAGGCTTTGTTATTGATAACATCGCCGTCTTTAGCGTCGGCACTAACCTTAACACTGTAGGTCTTGGTGACCTTGCTCTTTTCACTAATACGGCCAATGTTTTCATTGATAGTAGTAGCGGTGCCAGCTGTCAGCGTAATGCCGGCAGGCAGGGTGTCGGTCATGACCGTTTCGATCATGGCGTCGGCGTCGTCTTTAGTAGTACCGCCGGCGTTGTTGATAACGACCGTGTAGGTCAGGATATCGCCAGGGTGGACTTCTAGGGCGTCAGCCGTAGTGTTAGCGTCAACCATCTTGCTACCAGTTGTAACATCGGTTACGTACTTAATGATCGTACCTTTAGGGGTACAGGCAAATACGGGGGCTGCAACCAAGGCAGTCATCGCAATACCGGTGCCTACCGAAGTAAGCAATTTAATAGAACTCTTCATCTCCACACTCCTTCACTTATACTCCGAAGTCGTACTGGCTCCGCAAGAGATAACTGATGCAGTATACGCTGTTTATGCTTATTTGTCAATATAAATGCATAAAAAGCAAACTTGGCATTGCCTGAGATTAAAAAATTTAACGTTGTTAAATTACAAAAATCTAGGCTATACTGGTGAGTATGATTGAAGTAAAGAATCTCCGCAAAGTGTACGGCAAAAAAGACAGCACATTCGAGGCATTGAAGGGGGTCACTTTTGTTATCCCCGACGGTGCAACTGTCGCAATAATTGGCAAGAGCGGGTCAGGCAAGTCGACCCTTATGCATATCATAGGTGGTTTGGATCGACCCACCGAAGGTGAAGTCATCATCGACGGCAAGAATATTGGTACGATGAAGCGCAAACAAATTGATCACTTCCGGGCACATGACCTCGGGTTTGTGTTTCAGTCCTTCTTCGTCGAAGGCAACCAGACCTGCTACCAAAATGTTGCCCTACCCCTGGAGATTGTCCAAACCGGACTGCGCAGCCGCAAAGCACTTGTCGAAAGCGCCTTAGAGCGTGTGGAATTGACAGACAAGATGAAGAATAAAGCCCGCAACCTGTCGGGCGGCCAAAAACAGCGCCTGGCCATCGCCCGGGCGATTGTGAACCGTCCCAAGTTACTGATGGCTGACGAACCCACCGGTAACCTGGACAGTGAGACAGGCGATAAGATTATCGATTTACTGTTCGGCCTGAACAAAAAAGAGGGCAGCACGCTGGTTGTGGTCACGCATGATCCGGACCTCGCGGCGCGCTGTGACATACAGATTTCCATAAAGGACGGTGTTATTGTAGAGATTGCCCACAAAAACGGCGCCAAGGGCACTATCAAGAAAGGTGTACGGGCATGAAAGCTATAGATGTATTTAAACGCAGCGGCCGCAACCTGCGCCAGTCTAAAATACGCACGCTGCTGACCGCTTCAGCCATTGCTGTGGGCGGCTTCACGCTGGCGCTCACGCTTGCCGCAGCTACTGGCGCGCGTAACTTTACGGACCGTTTAATTCAGGCTAACTTCGACCCTAAATCTATCGTGGTCGCCAAAGACAAGAATTTTTTCGGCAATGGCAGCGGCAAACCGCAACTGTACAGTACCGACCTGAACGTCAGTAACGGCGCGCTTATTAAACAGTTTACGGCAGCCGACGTTAAAAAAATGGAGGCACTGCCTCATGTAAAGCAGGTGATACCGGGTTACAGCATTACTTCCCAGTTCGTCACGCGACCAGGTACTAAGCAGTATACTGGCTCGGTTAACTTATACGATCCGACCAGCAAACCACAACTTAAAGCCGGTACTGTACCTGCTGTTATGACCAAAGATGAGGTCTTGTTACCAGATGACTACATATCATTGCTGCAGTTTAAAGACGCCCAGGATGCTATCGGTAAGACCATTACTATCCAAGTGCGCCAAATATCCGGTAAAACGCGAGCGCAAGACTACAAGATCGTTGCAGTGACTACTAAGTCGTCATTGAGCATCGATTTTAATCCCACCGGGCCGTATGTTTCGATAGATGAGGCCAAAGACCTCAACACCTTTATTACGGCTAACACGGTAGTTTCTGACCTAGTGCCAATGGTTTCGATCCGAGGCGACGGTGTGTCGGCTGATGATCTTAAGTCCGAAGTAACAGCGCTGGGATATGACGCCCGGACCGCCAAAGACTTACAAGCCTTTCTGAATCAGATCATTACACTACTACAAAGCATCATAATTGTATTCGGACTCATCACCTTAATAGCTTCGTTCTTCGGAGTAGTGAATACCCAGTACATCAGCGTCCTGGAGCGTACCCGTGAAATTGGGCTTATGAAAGCCCTTGGCACATCACGCCGTACGGTTAGCCGTTTGTTTATGGTTGAAGCTACCTGGATTGGGTTTATCGGCGCTGCGCTTGGCGCCGCCGTGGCTTGGGGCGTTGGGACGGCATTGAACCCCTGGATTAGTGATAAGCTTAACTTTGGCAAAGAAAGCCTGCTCATTTATAAACCCGGGCAGATTGCCGCACTGATACTGTTCCTGATGTTTATCACTACCATCGCCGGCCTGTTACCGGCCCGCAAGGCGGCCAAGCTCGACCCCATCGAAGCATTACGAACCGAATAAAAGAAAGAGAAAGCATCATGAAAGCAGTATGGAAGGGCAAAGTTATTGCCGAAGCGCCACAAGAGGATCTGATTTACATCGAAGGTAATTGGTATTTTCCACCCAGCAGCGTAAACCAGGAGTTTCCACGCAAGAGCGACACGCCATACACCTGCCCATGGAAGGGTGTCTGCCAGTACTTCGACGTCGGCGAAGGCGACAGCTGGAGCCAGGATAACGCCTGGTCATATCCAGAACCTAAAGAGACGTCATTCAAGATTGTTAAGAAAGACTACAGCAATTACGTCGCCTTTTGGCGCGATGTAACCGTCAGTGAATAACGCCCCTATGCCCGGGTTTCAGGCTGTGATTTAGCCCAGATAGTTTCGAAAAGTATCCGTTGGGCATCACCGATATCCTGGTTATATATCTCAATCCCGAACACTTCGTTGTCCTTCCAGTTGTAGTAGGCCACGACATTGTCGTAGATGACCATGCTATGCGTAATAGGGAAGACGCCGGCTGTTACATACCGGCCCTCCCAGTTTTGGAGACGCTCATTTTTGTGAGCGTTATACCAGGCTTCCTGGCTGGCTATGAAAGTGTCGCTGATGATGCTGCGGAAGGTCAGGTTACGCTCGTTACATAGGGCGACCCATCGTTCAAAAAATGTGCTATTCGTTTTAATTTGCATGTTTTGGTACAGGACAGACAGTACCTCTGTTTTACTGCGTGTCTCGTTCCAAAACATCTGTTTTGTTCCGGCCGGCCCGTGGTAGAACTGCACGCGCGTAGCCGGCGAGCTTAAGGAGTTGCGGGCCAGGACTTGTTCGATTAGGCCGAGTTCGTCTTGTAAGCTTTTCAGCTCTTGTTCCTTTTGAGCTAAGAGGATATGCAGATTGGCGATGGGAGCGGCCTTTATGACGCCATGTTTGTAGTGCGATTCCACTTCTATCAGGCTCGAAGATAGCAGAGTATCTATCAGGCGATAGATACGGGTGCGTTCTACATTGGAGGTCCGTGAAAGTTCAGAAATGGTCTGGGGGCCGTTAGCGTGAAGCGCGAGATATACATCCGCCACCTCTGTCGCTAGACCTAGCCTTGCGAAGTAGTTTCGGATTGCCGATGTGTCAGTTACCATAGGCGGATTGTACCAGTTGTGCAGTATTTGCACAACAGTTATTCACACACATACCACAGGCAGTAGTATTGCTGTGCGCTGCAGTGCACAACGAATAACTACTAACACTGTGAGGTTTGTATGAACGAGCAACTAACACTTGATCGTATTGTTTTCACGCCCCAAGAAAATGAGGCTATGGAAGAAATTGGCGCTGCAGCAATCGCTGTTGTCCAAGAGGATTTTGGTACTGGCTACCCCCATTTTGAGGGTGGCGTTGACGGCGGACTGGCATACCACAACGGATACCACTCGCTTTCAGTGGCCAACGGGAGCGAACGCATGGCGACGCATTTGGGCCTAACGGCCACTGCAATATTGACCGCCCGGGAGGCAGGCGCTGCGCACGATATTGTGCAGTTAAAACCCCGTGGAGTTATGGAGCGCGAAAGTGCCGGCTGGTATGCCGAACAATTGCGCGGCCGGCATGTACCGGCGGTCGCTATAGAAGCGGGCAGCCTGGCAATATTGGGCACAGAACCGGTATTAGATCAGCAGAACCGGCTAACCGGGCAAGTGGTAAGCCGGCTGGAGTTCCCGTCGCGCAGCGCTGAGCAGGTTGCGTACAGCGTGGCATGCGCCGACCTGGGTGATCTGTATGCACCAATCGGGCCTTACCTGGGGCACCGGTTATGGCAGGAAATAAAAGGGGCGGACCCGCACCGGGAGCCGCCAATGGAGGGCCTGGTAGGGTTCCAAAGGAACCAGGTCTTTATGGCCAATAACTATCAGTACCCACACCCGGCAGGAGAGGAGGTATTTGGCCGGTTACGCAGCAAGGTTACCCGGTACCAGGAGGACATCCTCCGGCGGCTAGAGGCGGGTGAAATCCACAGCTGGCAACAACTGTTGGACGAAGACCTGGCGTTTGCCAATCGGCACGCCTAGGCGGTCAGCGGCGTGACCACCAACTGTCCGCCGCCAGGTGCTGCGATACATAACTATCGTGGCTGATATATAGAAGGGCGCCCTTGTACTGCGCAAGGGCGCTTTCTAGTTTAATCGCTGCAGATCTTGCAGCTCAGCTAACGCCTTTCAAACTTACGTCTGCGCGGCTGGCGGGTTGCCTGGCTGGCCGTCGTCGCCCCAGAACTGTAGATAATCCTGGACTTGCTGTTCGCTTTCGAGTGTCTCGCGTGATTTTTCTACTGTAAAACCAGTGCGGCTTTGCGCGAGGTCGCTAACCAGAGCGTCCCATCCCTTGCTAGTAGTAGGCGTTGGTGTTGGCTCAGTGCTGCGAGGTTTGGCTACGGCAATATCTTCTACCATCTTCATGATTGTGGGGCCGAAAAACCACTTAACGTCGGCCGACCCCTGGATATCGGCGGAGGTGATAGGGTCGCCCGCACGGAGGGGGATTACTTCTACATCCAGGTATTTCTCTGCCAGGTCACCGGCGCTTGGTGCGTCTTGTTCTATTGCAAACAGGTCACCAAGATATAGGCCGGCTTCATCCGCCACGGTTAGCGGGGCGCTCTCGGCGATGTACTTGGCCTCCTGGACGGCACCTTCGCCAAGCAGGCGGATGAAGCCGTCGGCAGCGTCGTTAACGGCGGCTTCGGCATGCTCATAGGGCGCGCCTATCTGGTCGACGACCGCACCAATATAGCCTTCGCTGCTTTGGTGGGCAGAATTTTGAGGATCAATGGGTTCCGGGAAGGAAGAATTCAGTTCACTCATTTAGATATTATATAATAAAGATTATTACTCTACAAGGGTTGTACTGGTGCGATGGTCAGCTGCTTGCCGCCCAAATGCTGCGCCAGGTAGCTGTCATGGCTAATGTAGAGCAGGGAACCTTTGTACTGGGCCAGGGCGGCTTCCAACTCTTCGATAGACGGCAGGTCCAGGTGATTTGTCGGTTCGTCGAGAATAACCAGGTTCGGTTCATTAGCGAACAGTTTTATGAGTTGTAAACGCGCTTTTTGGCCGCCGCTCAGGCTGCCGACCAGCTGCTCGCGGTCGCCATACGGGTCAAACAGGTAGTCACTGAGGATGCGCATGATCTGTTCAGCGGTGATTTTTAGTTCAAATCTATCATAAATGTGCTCAATGGCCTCGGCGAGCGTCATGGTGAGGTAGGCGTGATCAATTTCTTGTTCGTAGGTATTGATACGCAGCTTGGTATCGCAGCTGATCCGGCCGTGCTGCATGATGGCGGGGCGGACGCCGGTTGTGGCCATTTCGGTTATGGCGCGGACCAGCGTTGTCTTGCCGGCGCCGTTGCGGCCGATGATTTGCAGGCGGTCGCCGGTTTCGATGCGGGCGTCAACCGGTTCAAATAACGGTCCGTCGTAGCCGACTTGGACTTTATCGAGGTGTATGAGGTCGCGTTGGCGCTCTTCGCGGGTCAGGCGACGGATGTGGATTGTCTTGGCTTTGTGTTTTTGATAACTGGCTTCCATTTTAGGGCGCATCTCGGCCACCGACTCCTGGTCGATCCAGAAGCTGGGCTTTTCCTGACTGTCCAACTCTTTTAATTCTTTGAGTAACTTGGTTTCGATGACGACAAACGGGTTCTTTTTGTCGGCCGTGCCGCCCCAACGGGCTTTTTTGGCCCGGGCATTCTGGATCTGCTTTTTGATGTTTTCGATACGCCGTTGGACCGTGTCATATTCGTTGAGGTCAGAGGCGGTGCGTTGGGCGTTTTGGGCAAGGTACGCATCATAATTACCGATGAAGTTAAAACCACGTTGATCTTTTACTTCGATAATGCGTTGCACTTGCTGCAACAAGTCGCGGTCGTGGGTAATGACTACGACGCCGTGTTTAACGGCTGCAAACCATTTGAGGAAGGCTGCTTTGGCGACATAGTCCATATGGTTGGTCGGTTCGTCGATTAGGGCCAGGTCGGCGCCGGCGTGCTCGACGCGCACCAGTTCGACAAAACGTTTTTGGCCGCCGCTGAGACTGCTGAGCGGGCGGTCGCAGGTGTGGCCGAGCTGGTAATCTTCCAACGAGCGCCGGACACGGTCTTCCACCGTGTAGTAATCAAGCGCGCCCAGGCGTTCCAAGGCTTCGCTATAGCGGGTAATTTTGGCGATGTTATCGCCCATAGTTGCGGGGAAGGTTTCGATGATGTGTTGTAGCTCGGTGTATTCGGGCAGATTTTGCAGGATGTAATCAACGACTGTTTGGTCGCTGACGTCGTGATGTTCCTGGCGGGTGGCCACGACCCGCACGCCATTGCGATAGGTAATAGAGCCGGCGAAATCTTTGTCTTCGCCGGTCAGCATGCGGAAGAGCGTGGTTTTGCCAACGCCGTTACGTCCGATGATCGCAATCTTTTCGCCGTCCTCGACAGATAGCTGTAGATCATTAAAAAGTGGTTTGTTGCCGATTATTTTTTGTTCAATGTCGATGGTGACGAGCATGAAACAGTCCTTTCGAATAAATAAAGTGAAGGGGAAGCGGGTAAGTTAGGACTGTCGTATCATGCTTATACTATAACAGATGTAGAAATGTTGTAAAGAGTGTTTTTTTGACAAGCATGCCGCGTTTTTTAGGTTGGGGTATACTTATTAACATGAAGACACAGCAGGTTATATTTGCGGCCGGTTGCTTTTGGGGAGTGCAATACTACTTCGACCAAGTACCCGGCGTCGTAAAGACGACAGTCGGCTACACGGGCGGGCACACCGAATATCCGACATACGACGACGTTGCCTCGCGGATGACCGGCCATGCCGAGGCGACCCTTGTCGAATACGACCCTGAAAAAGTTAGCTACAAGACATTGTTGTTACAATTTTTTAGAATGCACGACCCGACTACGATAGACAGGCAAGGGCCTGATATTGGTGATGAGTACCGTTCAGCCATTTTTTATTTCGATCCGCAGCAACACCAGCAGGCTGTCGAAGTGCGCAATGCGCGCCAAAAAGAAATTGACAAACCAATTGTGACCGAGATCGAACCAGCCGGCCCTTTTTACCCGGCTGAGGAGTATCATCAGAAGTTTACAGAGAAAACAGGCATCGGTATGTGTCATATCCCGTACGCGCCGGTAGGCGTTCAGAACACAAAGTGATATAGTTTACGCATGGCTAAAGAGACTCCAACCAAGAAGAAAAACAAAAAAGCAGCTGCTAAGAGCAGTGCAAAAACAAACAGCGTAAAGAGCGTCGCTAAGAGCGTTACGCCCGAAGTGGTAAAAAGCACAAGCGCAGCCGCCGTTAAGCCGGCGCGTGTATCGACGCCAGTTAGCAAGCTCGCTCGCTGGTATAAATGGCTCGGCCTGGCATTCTTTGCCGAGGGCTTAGTAGTGGTCCTCATGAATAAGGCGGTTACCGCGCCAATCACCGTGCAGTACCCGG
>DASYJQ010000023.1:0-2392 GCA_035996265.1 Saccharimonadales bacterium (SeqCode) | reverse complement strand
TGATAATAAAGCTCAGGCAAGTGAAGGTAAACAAGAAGAGGAAAAAATACGAACTCAGCCGTACCTTCATGAGCAGATTCATATTATTACGATAGCATCCCGGCGCGCATTCTGCCTATGCTTTTGCCTTACGCATGCACTATGATACTAAAGAACGAATAACATGATGGAGGGCGCATGTCTCAACTATCGGCTCGCGAGCGAATTATTCTATCAATAGACACTTCACGCAGACAAGACGCCGAAAGGCTCGCGGCGGTAGCTCAAGCAGCTGGCGCCCGTTTTGTTAAGATGGGGCTTGAACTCTCAAGTGCAGAAAGTTGGCTATACTGCTCAAGGCTTGCCCACCGGCACAGGCTGGATTGGGTAGCAGACGCCAAGCTCGATGATATTTCGCATACCGTCGCCGGTAAAGGTACGAAAGACAACGGCGGCACGGTCAGGAATATTGCAGGCCTTGCCTATCCCCCGTTTGGTATTACCATACATACCAGTGTTGGCCTGGAGGCCATGCGAAAGGCTCAACAAGTGGCGGGGGATATAAAAATGCTCGGCGTCACGGTGCTCACTTCAATTTCAGATGAAGAATGTCATGCGATGTATGGGCCTGAATTCGACCCTGCGCAGCCGCCGAGCGCCGAAGTAATGGCGGCCTTTCGGCGAGCGACGGTTATGCGCCGGGCACGCAGCGCCGCAAAGGCGGGGCTGGCCGGTTTTGTATCCTCGCCGCTCGAAGTCGGCATGATAAAGTCAGACTCGGAAACGCAAGAGTTATTCGCTATGATACCAGGTACCCGTTCGGCCGGTGTTGACCGCGGCGACCAAAACCGGGTTGCCACGCCGGGCGAAGCTATTCAAGACGGAGCCGACTTGTTGGTAGTCGGTCGCCAAATCACCCAAGCCGAAGATCCGGCGGCGGCGTATCAAGCGCTGGTAACCGAGATTGAAGCGGTTTAGCAGTGAAGTCGCTAGAAGTATTCCGTAATCATATTGTTACGGCCCCGAACGTCGTTGACCCGGAAGGCGTACACCACGAATTCGTCAGCGGCATGCACGGGCGCAAGTTGGATTTTGACGCGATTCCTACCGACAGCCCGCTATTTGATGAGTGGGTAACGGTAACCGCCCAGGCCATCGGCCGGCTATACGACGGCCAAGCGTTGGGCAATCACGTGCTGCTGAGCGTCACCAATGGCACGAATCGTCTGGTGAGACCGGTAGCCGGGCTAGTTAAAGGCGGAATTGTTCCGCTGCAGACCAAAAAAGTATCGCCTAAGGCCGTAGAGCTAACTGCCGTTGCCGCAGAAACTTTCGCCGCCATGGAGCCTGATTTTGTGCTGGCCCTGGAGGATGTCGGTACTAAAGGCACAACCGCTGCATCGGCGGTCGCCGCCGCCAGAAAGGCCGGAGCTTTGCGGGTAGAAGTCCTTAACACCTGGCAACGGCGTCCTGAACTAGAGGAGTTAGTAGGCATAGGCGCGGTCTATAACTCGATGATCCATGAGGACATGCCAACGCTGACCGCAGCCGAGTGCCAGGCGAGCGGTTATTGTTCCCAGGATTGGGAACTTATCGAGCACGCCTAAGTTGCGGCCGTAACCGCTGTGCTTGCCATAGGCGGCGGTCTTGGTATACTGCATGAGTTATGGAAAACGCTTTTGGGAGCGACTTTTTTGGCGGTAACCGCGAAAAGCTTCGTCAATTATTTACTGGGACTGCGCCGATTGTGCTCACCGGCAACGGTTTGCTGCAAAAAGCCGGCGATGAAACATATGATTTTCATCAAGACGGCAATTTTTGGTATTTGACGGGCGTTGATGATGCTGACGTTATATTGGTCATGGACAAAGGGCGCGAATATTTAATTGTGCCCGCCCGCGACGCTGTTATCGATACTTTTGACGGTGCTATCGATGTCGCCGAAATTAGCCGCCGTTCCGGCATCAAAGAAGTTCTCAACGAAAAAGAGGGCTGGAAGCAGTTGGAAAGCCGTGTTAAAAAGGTGCAGCACGTGGCTACGCTGGCCGCTAACCCGTCATACATTGAGTTTTTGGGTATGTATACCAATCCTGCCCGGCGCACGCTTATTAAGCGATTAAAGAAGATGAATCCCGAAGTCGAGCTCTTGGATCTGCGGCAGCACCTATCGCGTATGCGTATGGTAAAACAGCAGATCGAAGTCGATGCTATCCAGCATGCTGTTGATATTACGATCGAATCGATTAAAGAAACGATGCGCTCCTCGCGCCTTATAAAATATGCTTACGAATACGAAATTGAAGCCGAGCTGACGCGCGGCTTCCGGCGCCGCGGCGCCGAAGGGCATAGTTTCTCGCCTGTCGTCGCTGGGGGCAAAAATGCCTGCACCATGCACCATGTGCGTAATGACGGC
>DASYJQ010000022.1:0-4661 GCA_035996265.1 Saccharimonadales bacterium (SeqCode) | reverse complement strand
ACTATAGCCGGCCACCGTGCAATTGCCGGATAGTGCGAGGGTGCATGCATTAATCTTGGTTGCTATATCGGTAGCAACATTGCTGGAGGTGCTTGAGCCGGTCGTGGTCGCGGACAGTATCTGCTGGCCATTTACTGTGATGCTGCTTACCGTGGTCGAACTATTGCCGCTGCCTACCGTAATGGTGGCAACAGCACGTGTCACCTTGGTCGGAAAACGCGGAATGTTGTAGGTGGAGGTCCGGTTCGCCTGGCAGGTTGTCATGGCAGTATCGCTGCACCAGCGCAGCCTGGCTGGATAGCTGAAGTCCGACGTCTGGGTCGTTTGGCAGTTGGTCAAACGCGCCGAATTGCAATATTCGCCCGGGACCATCATGTAGTAATGCGGTCCCCAGGACCGTGAGGCCGTGGTTGGCGAACCCAGCGAACCGGTTGCAACAGAACCGCTGCCGGACGAGGTGGTGGTATGGGAAGTGGCGTAAGTTTTCCCCGCCACCATAATACCCGGCAAAATATAATTATCGTTCCTCAGGCAATCAGTATAGGTAGAGTCGGTGCACCATTCAGTATCGGGGTAACCGGTAACCAGGTTGGTGGAGCCGGTATTCTGGATATTGTAAGCATCGTTTTTCACCGATGTCCATGGAGAAGCCTGGCTCCCTTTACTTGTGCCGTCGGCATTGACTGCAGGGACGTAGTTGATTGCGGGATTGTAGTAGACTCCGTTGAAATCCGGGCTGCGGAAAGGCGGCTGGCCGTCACAAGCCGCATCATAAGTGCCGGTTGTTCTTTTGCATAGGCTGTCATTTGCCCAGTCCGGCAAATAATTCCAGGCCATGCTGCCCGAGCTGTCTATGATGAACATCAGATTCGGCGCCACCGTGGTGGTGGTCGAGCTTGTCAGCGGTGCTGTCGCAAGTGAAAGCGAAGCCGGCAACGCGGGCAGCGGCAATGCAAGACTGATGAAAAACGCCGTGCAAAGCAAGCTGCGTGCTGCATGGCGAATGTCCATATGTGGTTTCATGATGGCCTCTCAATAGATGAATGCCTGAATGTAGCTGCTGGTGTTGCGTGGGCCTATGGCTCTGACCGTGACACGATAGATCGGGTGTTTTCCACCTTTCACCGCAGTCGGGTCGCCGGTATTTTTCGTGTCCGTATCGCTCTCCGCGTCGCTGAACAGGCAATCGCCGTCCGACAGCACCTGGTTGGCGGTGCGGCACATCCGCTGGATGATATAGCGAATGGCATTGCCGCTTGGGTCGGTGCCGGCATCGGCACTGGCCCCGACTGCCCATGTAGAACTGGCAGTGAGATCCAGGGCGGGATTGACGTTGGAATAATAGCCCGCTATCGCACTGGTGGCATTGAACGGATGGGCCGCGCTGATAAACGGATCTGTAGTAGTACTGGCAGCCGTGGTTTTCAGCCATGTCAAGGCACTTTCGAGCCCGCCGTCGGCAGAGGCAGTGGCAGCCTGCTTGAACGCGAGATTGCCGGAAATGACGGTGGTAGTATCGACGGAGCGCATCAAGGCCACTGCCGCAAGCATGATCGTGACCAATGCAATAAGGGCGATAAAGAGCACCACGCCTCGCTGCCTGCGGGCGTAATGGACCGGACCTTGCCAAGTTCTGTGCAGGGCGCTCATAGCACGTCCTTGGACCAGATCATGTTGCGCAACGGGATGATGGTTTCAAAAACGCGGTAGCGGTAGTATTGCCAGTTCGGGTCGGAACTGAGGTCAATTGCCGGGGCGGGGCTGTCGACACTGCCTGCCCACGCACACAAACCGGTTGGCGTGTCAGCCGTCAACGAACTGCATGCACTGGTGACAATATTTTTTTCCAGCAAACCGTTGCGTGCCACTATCACAACGCGTATGGCTTTAATACGGTTGCGATCGGCGACAGTCGGCGTGGCCCAAGTCGCGCCGGTCGGATCAACCCATTGGGTTACCTGGTTATTGTCGGCTGTGGCGGAGATCCCGTATTGCGCCTGAATGGTAACGATTCCGGCCACGCTGGGTGCGCCGTTTTCCTCCATATTGCCGTTGTTAACCCGGTACACAGTTTCGGTCCACCCGCCCATGCAGGCGAGGCTGGCGTTGACAGCCGTCCCGGCGGCGGGAGCGGTCTGCAGCGTAATTTGCGTGTAATCGGGGGCAGCCGACAGAGCAGTGACCTTCGTCATCGTACAAGCCGCCCCGTTGCTGGCAATGGCAATATCGCCGATCTGACAGGCGAGATTATTGGCGACACTTGCCACATTCGAAGCCGTATTGAAAGCGGTGATTTTGATGGGCGTTCCGCCGTTGGAGACTGCAAGCGACGATCCGGCAATCGGAACGGGAGCGCTGCGTATGGTGATGACATCGTCGCTGCCAACGGTGGCAATACTGACAGGAAATATGCCAATTGCGGCGGTGGCAGGATTGCCGTCATGATCGAAAGTCGGAGAGGGATTGCAATGGAGTGGCGAATTCTTTTGACTGAAGATGGGCAGTCCGAACCCGGCCATCTGCGCCTGCCGCTGTATGGTATAGAGCGCAATGCTGCCGTTGGTCTGCGCATCGGCGGTACCGGTGGTAGTGCGCTTTTGCGCTTCGAAAGTGGTTGCCACCTGCACGATGACCAGGGTTGCGATCATGCCGATAGCCAGGCCGACCATGATTTCGGCCAGGCCAAACCCGGCCTGAAGGACGCGAACGGTGTTTTTTATGGGCCGCATATTTTCACCCCCCAGTGATACGTGCAACCGCAGTCACATTGTGGATATTGGCACTCCCCGGTTGTTGCCAGGTAACCTTGACTTTGAAACAAGACAGGTCGCCTCCTCCGCAGTCGGCATCGCCCCTCGTGGTGGTTCGCTTGCCGTTAGGCAGACTCGACGTTCCGGCAAGAACGGTGTCGGTTTCAGCATAATTGGCAAGGTTGCCCTGATCCACCCACATGGCACCCAGTCTTTGCTGAACGATATAGCCAGCCTCGGCACGGTATTTCGCATCGGACGTGCTTTTGATCATCGCAGCCTGCAAGCCGACCGCGCCAAGTATGCCGATCGAGAAAATCAGTATGGCGATCAATGCCTCCAGCAAGACAACGCCTCGCTCGGAAACGGAAGACGGGTGATATGTAGTGGTTTTCATCGCAGGCTTTCCTAACAGGCGCGAGAGTCCGGCGGAACGGTAACGGGTACATTCGGATCGCACATCCGGATATTGCCGCCGACATTGACTGTGATACGCAAGTCACGGCTCTCCGCGGCGGACAATACCGCTGGATTAATGTCGACATTTATTGCGGTAGAGGCGCCGGCTGCCGGCAACGGTAAAGTCCTGCGGCCGAGACTATTGAACCTGACCGTCGTTCCGTCAGCGGCCGTAACGGTAATCGCAGCCGAGGATCCGTCGCCTGTGGCACGACTTTGTATGGGGTCAGTACAATCTGCAGTAGCCGTTACGCACCAGCTTGATCCGGTTACCAGGATAAACTGCACGGATGCGTTGCGACGAACCGCTTCCGCACGCGCCAGCTGCAGACCGTTCAATATGGATTCGGCAGCATTGCGCAGCCGCATGTTCTGTATCCATACGCTGTAGCTGGGCATGCCCATGGCCATCACGATGGCCAGGATCGTAATGCCGATCATCAGTTCGATCAGGGTAAACCCTGTCGCCTTGATAAGGGGCTGCGTTTTCAACACGCCTCTCCGGGTTTGGTAAGCCAGCAGTTGACTTCTACTCCGCCTGGCACGGTCGATTTTTTGGCATTGTCTTGGTTGATCTTATATTGATAACCGCCCATGTCTTTAGCCTGAACGCCGTTCGCGGTGATCGTATAGGTAGTTGTATCGCTGCCGCAGCTGTAGGTGAAGTACTTGGCGTCTATGATGGGACTGCCACTGGCCGGAATACAGCTGGCATTGACGTAATTCTGGTAGGTCCGATTGTCCTGAAAATATTGCTCCATTTTCATGCGCACATCAGCCAGGGCCGAAGTCGCTTCCATCACCTTGCCGCGACGCACATAATTGCCGTAGGACGGTATTGCAATCGCTGCCAGAATCGAGACAACGGCTACCGTAACCATCAACTCAATAAGCGTAAACCCGCGTAATCGCCGCTGAAACTTCATGCTTCCCCCTGTGTTTATCTGTCGGTCCCGTTTTCTTGGGTTTTATCGTAAGCGCCATGCCCGAATCAGCTTGCGGCTTTACGATCTTGCCGTGTATCAACAAATATTGGAGGTTCAGATTAGTGCAAAAGCCATTTTGGTGTCATATAAAGCCGACAAGCGGTCACAATTACATGACGAACGGCAACTTTTTTATTTGTTAAATGGCACCGTGGAGGGGTTTTATTGATGGAAATACAATTCGGCGAATTGCAGCATCGATTCGTCAATCTTTGCAAACGGGCAAACGCTCTTAAGAGCGGAAATAATTTTTCCGCAGGCTTGCTTCTTCGGCTGGTTGTTCCGGCCTACTCAGATAGATTTGTTGTTATACGCGTTCCGGCGATTAATGCTCGTTAAAACAAGTTGTGCGCCAAAACCAGTTCGGATATCCATGCAAGCTGATTTTGATTCGCGTCAGTCAGCGCTCCAGCGCACACCCGCTCCCGCTTGCATGGTTCCTGATTTGCAAAGTGCAGTGATGGAT
>DASYJQ010000021.1:0-9065 GCA_035996265.1 Saccharimonadales bacterium (SeqCode) | reverse complement strand
TGGTGATCTGCTGTACGTCGAGGTAGCTGGTAACGCTGTAGCTCTTGGTGCTGGTAACAGCGACCTTTGGCGAGAATAGGTGGCGTACCACGCTGCTGCCGGTCAGCGATACTGAGTTAACCGGGTTGTTCGGGCCGCCGTGGTTGGCGTTGTCGGCCTTGATGTTCGTAGCGTCGTTAGTCGTCCAGCCACCCGTTATGCCGGCGTCAAAAGTGCCGTTGGTCATTAGGTTAGTGGGGGTTGGTGCCGGTGGTGTGGGGATTTCGCCAGCCGGAGCCATGAACTGTACCGTGTCCAGGTAGCCCGCTGCGCCCGAGTTTGCGCCTAGGATTACCTGCAGGCGGGCTTGGGTAACACTGGCCATGGTGGGCGTGTACGGGAAGGTCAGGTTATTGCTGCCTGCCGCACGTTGGGCAAAGGCATATTGGCCGCTGACCCAGACACCGCTGGCATCATATTCGTCGATGTAGAAGCCAACTTCATTGCCGGTAAGCGCCGTTAGGTTCAGGAAGGCGTTTACGTTGTAGCTACTGGTGCTCTTAACTGTTACGCGCGGGGCGAACAGATGAGCATTCACCGTTGTAGCAGATAGCTTGATTGATTTTACGGGGTCGGTAGCGCTGCCATGGTTGGCGGCGTCAGCGACGTAGGAGGTGGCTTTGTCGGTGGTCCAGCCGTCAGCGATGCCGTTGTCGAAGGTGCTGTTCGGCAGGAGGTTAACAGTAGTAGGGGCTGGCGGAGGTGTAGTAGTACCGGTCAGCGAGAACATTTGGAACTGGTCGACGTAGGCTTTAATGCCTGAGCCGCCGGTAACATAGACTTGCAAGCTAGCCTTTTTAACAGCCGTAGAAGATGGCGTGTAGGTGAAGTTAGAGCTTTGCACCGTTGGCGCAGCTATGGCCTTGACCCATTTACCGCTGACCCAGGCGCCGGCCGCGTTGTATTCGTCAATGTAGTAACCGAACTCACCAGTGGTGCGGGCGGTAACGTTAACGAAGTTTTTGAGCATATATGTTTGGGTGCTGTCGACTGCGACCTTTGGCGAGAACAGGTGAACATTGCCGGTAGCGGCTGCTGTAATAGAAACAGATTTAGTTGAGCTAGGGTAGCTGCCATTGTTGGCGCTGTCGGCTACGACTGAGGTAGGGGTGTCGGTAGTCCAACCGCCGCTGATGCCATTGTCGAAGCCGCCATTCGCAAACATGTTGGTGTCGCTGGTAACCAGGCCTTTGTCGATGGTCACTCCCTTGACTAGGCCGGCATCTTGTTTAGCTTTGACATAGGCCGCGATCTGGTCGAGTTTAGCAGTTGCGTATTCGTAATCTGCCGGGTTGGTGCTGGGGGTAACCTTAATGTCATGCATGGTTAATACTAGCCACTGTTTGTTGGCGATAGCCTGGTCGATGCGGGCCTCAACTTGCGCAACGGTGACACCTTCTTGGACTTGCATATCGTTGAGGAGCGTATCGTTGTATGGCCAGATATTGGGGTCAACATCAAAGAAACCGCGGTGCGAGGCATATACTTTGGCGATCTCGGCCAGTACCATATTGTTGTAGTCGCCATAGGGCGTAGCAAAATCAGTCGCATTAAAGCCGTGGGCGGCAAGCGCTTGTTTGGCTCCAGTCATTTGCGCGGCGACTTGGGCTTGGGTAAGCCCGTCGGTAGCAAGCTGCGGGTGGTTGACCGTGTGGGCTCCAACTTCCCAACCATAGGTGTTCTGTAACTGGGTGATTTGATCCCAGGTCATATAGGTAGCATCGCCGTTAGCCGGGCAGGTGTTTGGTGCGGTTGTCATACCGACACAGCCGGTAATAATGTAGTCAGTGCCGCTGAGACCGTATTTTTGCAGCGTAGGCGCTGCCTGGGTAACGGCGCTCGTCAGACCGTCGTCAAAGGTAAAGGAAACCTTGGCTGTAGCGGCTGGGTTATTCACCGCCGCATGAACCGGCACTACAGAAAATGCCAGCGTCAGCACTGGCAAAAGCATTACAGAAATATAAACGGATCGTTTCACATGTTGGGTAAAACGCATACAGCACTCCTTGACCGTGGTTGGTCATTATGGTTAATGGTTTTTAACGATTTCAAAAGAACCGAATAGGTTCGCCCACGCATTCCTTAATAACAACTATAGCACATTAGGTACATATACGCTGAAGCATGTTGTTGTTTGTTGGGCTATTCGTAGCGTAAAGCTTCGACTGGGTCGAGCTTGGCGGCGCGCGCGGCGGGGTACAGCCCGGCCAGCAGTCCGATGAGCGTAGCAATTCCAACGACGGTCAAAATCAGCCAAAGGGGCAAACCGATAATGTCATGGGCTTTTACACCCTGGCTGGCGAGTTGTTTGTTGACAAAAACATTGGCGATTCGTGTGAGTCCGAAGCCGCCAGCCACGCCAGCAACTCCACCGATAAAACCAAGCATTGATGCCTCTAGCGTAAACAGTGTGCGCACTGTCGAGCGCCGAGCGCCTACGGCACGCATGACGCCTATCTCGCGGGTCCGCTCCAGAATAGCCATGATCATAGTGTTTACGACGCCAATGGCAGCTACGGCTAAGGCAATACCGCCAATACCGCCCAGTACCAGCCCCATGATGTTAAAGATAGTCAGCTGTTGTTTAATGGACGCTTCGGCATCAGCCGCCCCAACCCCCAGTTTTTTGATTTCGGTCGCGGCGCCGGCGGCGTTTTTGGCGTTATCGACTTTGGCGATCAGGCTGCCATAACCCTGCTCCGCCAGCATATCCTGCACTACAAGGGTCGTATGCGGCGTTGGGTTGCATGGTCCGCGGGCATTTTTACACTGCGCCTCCTGCGCTGCCTGGTCGGCGGCCGTAAATTGGTACATACGGTTTTGCATCATGCCGCGCATCCACTCCAACGGCACGCGGATCGTTGCCGAGTTGTTGCTAGTGTCTACGATGCCTACGATTTTCGCCGTGAGGATTGTCGCCTTCTGGTTATTTTGGCTGTTGTTGTCGCAGGGGCCATTACATTGCGGAGGCGGCTGCACTTCAGCGCCGACGCCGCTATAGAACGTCCTTGTTTGGAGCTGCACCTCTTTACCGATAAGCTGGTCATACTTATTTTTAAACCCGAACTTGTCAGCGTAGTCCGCGGTGATTGTGACGACCCCCGTTGTATCTGCGGCTTCGATGTCGCGCCCGGCGAGAACGTTATTGGCAACTATGCCGTTAGCGTCGTAGGCCGTTATCCGTTCTGATGTTAGTTTCTTATCGCCGTAAATAATGGCGTCCAGAATGCCGGTGTCAGCTATGCGGGCCACGCCCACCACATGCGGCACAAGTTTTATCTTGTTAGCGATGGTGTCGGTTAACTTTATGCAGCTGTCGCAGTTGTTGCCATGGTTGGCGTCGTTAAAGTTGGCAATGTCGGTTTTAGATGAAATAGCCACTTGTTGCAACAGGCCGCTGCCCTCTACCTGGCTGAGAAAAAACCCTTTTGCCCCTGTTACGAGCGCCAACATGATAGTCACGCTGGTGGCGCCGATAACGACTGCAAAGATAGTCAAAATGCTCCGTAGTTTTTGGCGGCGTATGTTACGGAAGGCCAGCCGGATGTAGTCCGTAAAGCGCATGCTACGATCGCCTTTCGGTTATTTTGCCGTCGCGGATTTCGACAATGCGGCGGGCTTGACGGGCGATAGACATATCGTGGGTAATGATGAGTAGGGTAATACCTTGTTGTTTATTGAGGTCGTGCAGTACCTTCATAATTTCCTGCCCTTTAACGGTGTCTAGGTTACCCGTCGGTTCGTCGGCAATTATTATTTTAGGCTTAACGGCGAGCGCCCGGGCGATCGCCACACGCTGCCGCTGGCCCCCCGACAGCTGGCCGGGGTGGTGCTTTAGCCGGTCGCCCAGTCCGACAGCTTCCAAGCATTCTTTAGCCCGGGCTTTGCGCTCCTTGTTTTTCATGCGGGCAAACACCATCGGCAGCATGACGTTTTCTAACGCCGTGTTGGTGCCCTGCAGGTTGAACGATTGGAATACGAAGCCAATATTGGCGTTCCGGTAATCGGATAATTTGCCGTCACGGGTACGGGCAAGCTCATTGCCGTCTACAATAACAGAGCCATCGTTCGGGTGGTCTAGCCCGCCAATAATATTCGCCAGCGTGGATTTGCCCGACCCGGACGGGCCGGTTATGGCGACAAAGTCGCCGGCATTGACTCTAAAAGAGACGCCATCTAATGCATTGAGAGTCTCATCTCCCAGTCGATAGGTTTTAGTGACGTTTTTGAGTTCAATTATTGGAGTCATGTCTGCACTTCTCTTAATCATAAGCGCAATGACGTCAAAAATAAAACATTTTCTCGGTATTTACCGTGCTGATACGAAGGGACATATTTGACATAAACGACATTTAGGTTTATAGTTTACCATTTGAATAGCCCGCTTAACCCACTTACGAGAGATCAGTAAATCATGCCAGAAGCACCCCGACATGCAGCACACCGTGCACCCGAAGCCGACCACAGCCGTCGTGCTATATTAATTGCTGCCGCCGCAGGTGTGGTCTCTCTTGCCGCTGGTACAGTGGCCGCCCGCATGAACCACTTTTTGGGTTGGGGTGAGACTGAAGCAGCGTCACATACTGATCCGGCCGAAACTGGCATTAACCCGAGTGAAGCAACACCAGGCGCAACTGCCGAGCTGGTACTGCCCCCTGAGTTTAATAAAGATAAAGAAGTTAACCCCTTGGTTGGCGGCACCTGGAAATTCATGCCAGGAGCAAAAGACGCACCTGATAATGGATTGCATATTACCGGCCTGGGCCGCACGTTGCGCCCGCAAGTCGGTACCGACGTCTACGCCGATGCCTCGCAGCGCATTCCGCTGTCGACGATCAATGCCTACGGAACGCACGTAAAGACGTGCGGTGCTGACTTTGGTATTGCCGGCCGCCTTTCGAATATTGAGGGCGGCGCAGCCTCTGTTAACTTATTTGCTGCACCCGACCTGGTGTTTGATGAGCGCATCGAACGCGCTCCGCGTATGACCGTAACGGCTGCCAGCGACGCGTTGACAGTGACCGTCTGGAATAAAGGCGGCAATAGCGCGGCAGAACCCAAACAGATCATGCTCAAGCACCCTGGCCAGCACACCGATTTTTGGGTTAAGCAAGCCGGCAGCCAGATAGTCGTCGGCAGCGGCGACCAGAGCATTACGTTTGCAGCCGACCTCTTTAAAGTCAGTGGTAACGTTTGGTTTGGTTTTGACGGCGAACCCGGAACGACGTTCAACGTCGATGAACTCAAAGCCTACCCGGTCGGCCAAGGTGCTACGCCGGAACTCGTCGACACCAGCAAGCTGAAGTTGGGCGCACCGCTGCCAAACGGTTTCCAGACAATTGTCCATCAAAAACGGCCGGATGTGACCATTGGCACGACATTTGCCGATTTTACCGCGCTAGAACGCTACCCGCAACTCGGCGAGCTAGTTGGCAGCCAAGTTGGCGCTATCAAGCCTGAAGGTATTGGCAAAATGGGGGACATCTTTACCGGCAGCCCGGACAAAGACGGTACTATCCGTGATGAAGATCTCAACTGGGCTGAAATGGACGCCTTTGTCGACCTTGCCGGACGTAACGGCAAAGAGGTGCATATGCACACCCTGATCTTTGGCGAAGCACTGCCCCCGAAGGTTGAACAGTTCCTCAAGGATGTTGCCGAAGGCAAACTCTCCCACGAAGCCGCCAAAAACTTCATGCAGCAGTATATTACTAAGTTTGTCAGCCGTTACAAAGATCAAGTTAAGAAATGGGATGTGGTTAACGAACCGCTCGCGGACACCGAAAACTTTGATAAAGCCGCTAACCCCTACCGTAAGAACGCCTGGTATAAAGCCTTCGGCGGGACCGAATATGTCCGCGTCGCCTGCGAAGCCGCCAAACACGCCGGCGCTGAAGTCGTTATCGTTAATGATAACGGCATGGAAACTGACGATGATCGCGCCCAGGCAATGATCGACCTGACTGCCGAACTACGCAATCAGGGCTATGTTGACGGCATTGGCTTCCAGGCCCACCTCGACAGCGGCCCGGACAGCGACATTGATAGCTGGAGCGAAAATGGTGTTGCACAGGAATCGTATGTCTTCGATGATATGACCACGCGCTTTAAGCAATTCGGGGCCTACAAAGTCTTTATTTCGGAACTGAGCATTGATAGTGCTGACGCTCACGAACAAGCCGTCGTCTCGCACGGCATGATGCGTGCTGCAATGCATGCCCAAAACGTCAAGGGCGTCTGTTGGTGGGGTCTGGCTACCGGCCCATTCTATATGACATCCGAAAACGGGCAGCTCGGGAATGACGCCCCCTGGAATTGGGACGCAAACGGCCGCCCGGTCCAAAAAGAAGCCGTCGGCGCGATCCAACAGGGCCTGCGCGCCTAACTGTTCTAGAAGGTTTGGCTTATTGCAGTAGTTTTTGCACGGCGCCAAATGCCGGCGTCGGTTTCATCTTGTCGTTCCACAAGAAGTCATTGCCTTGCTGAATACTGCCGTCGTCATCTATGAAGTAGTCGTAGCGGTCTGATATGCCCCAGGTGGTCCACGAGATACAGCCCGGTTCGTCCAGGCAGGCTTGGAAAATGGCGCTGTATTGGCTGGCTTGCACGCTTTGGCCGTCGTCGCTGTAGACGTCCATTTCCGAAACGCGCGATTTAACCCCGATAGCGGCCAATTGTTGGATGTGTTTGCGCAGTACGGCCGGGTCAATTTTGTCGCTGGACTGGTACACGTGCGACTGGAAGCCAACGCCGTCAATTGGTACGCCGCCGGCTTTGAGTTTGGTGACCAGTGCCAAGAAGGCGTTCCAGCGGTCGCCGTCTTCCTCGATGCCGTACTCATTCATAAATAGCAGCGCGCCCGGGTCGGCGTCGTGGGCGGTCGTAAATGCTTTACTGATATAGCTTTCGCCCATGGCGTTGTACCAGATGTTGGTGCGGAATTGGTCCCACTGGTCGTCGCTGAATGGTTCGTTGACTACGTCCCAACTATAGACATTGCCTTTAAAATGGGTCAGCGTCTTTTTGATGTGGTTGGTCATGGCGGCTTCCAATTGGCCGGCCGGCAGGTTGCGAACCCACGCCGGATTGGCTTCACCGAAGACCAGGGTGTGCCCTTGGACTTTCATGTCGTGCCGCTTGGCCAGCTGCACCAGTGCGTCACCCTCTTTAAAGTCGAACACGCCCTGTTGGGGCTCGATGAATTGCCATTTCATAGCGTTTTCGGTAGTCAAGGCGCCAAAGTTACCGCCGAATGCGGCGTTGGCGTAGCTGGCGTCAGAAACAGTCGGGGGTAGCGCCATTGCGGCCCCAACCGTAAAGTTGCTGCGTTTTTTAGCGGCCAGGCTCTGCAGCCCGTTGGGGTCCTTGCGCTGGACGCGTAGGGTAGAGCTATCGGCAGTCTTGAAGGTCGCCGCACCGACACCCTTAGCGTCCAAGTTACTTATCTTGAAGCTTGAGCCGGTAGCATCAAAGCCGAACCATACAAAACCGTCGGCAAACACGCCGCTGTCATCAATTTCGGTAACCTGTTGGCCGTTTACCGATATTTGGATTTTGCCGGCAGCGTGGGTGACCTCCAGGCGGGCATCTTTTGCGATGGGGGTGGCCAGCGGCAGCGATTGAGTGAGCGCAGCAGTTTGTTTGCTGCCGTCCCAGAGATTGACGTTCAGGTTATTGCCATCCAATTCCACCCGGACGCTTTTGCGCTCTACGCGGAATTCGTCGGCAATAATCGGTACTTGGCCGTATAGCTGCATGGCGGCTTTACCGGTAGCGGCCACATCGGCGAGCTGAGCGGTAATAGTAAAGTCAGTGGCGTTTTCGAGGTGTGTCCCGTATTCGTTAACCGGTGGGTTGGCCTGGCCGCCGCTACCGTCCTGCTTGACGATCTGGAAGGAATCCGGCTTAATAAGCAGTCCGCCATCTTCTTGCTTGCTGCCGGGCAGGTAACCCCATTGCCCGGAAAGCAGGTCGTTTTTATCTATCGCCCCGCTGGTGTGGAGCGTAACGTTGGCCGCAATATATTTAGGACTGTCCGCTAGTGCCATATACCCTCCGATACCGCCCGCCAGGATCAAAGCCACGCAGGCGCCCATAACGGCGTTGCGGTGAATCCAGCCTTTGGTCTGGCGGGTACGTTGCAAGATATTGAATATGCGCATATCAACCCTTCATTATACTACATCGTGCAAGGGCTTTCTATTATATATGCTCGACAACAGGGGTAACCCTAAACATGTAAACTATTGAATAATAACCTTTACAAAAAGGGAAATAAGTGTATAATGCGGTTCATAGGGTATGGCTTTTGTGGGCTGTACTTAGTGATGTTTTAATCAGGAGATACAGGAATGTACACCGGAGTCTTGGGCGCTGCTACCACTACCACAGCAGCAATTGTATTACCTAACACGCACGGCAACAGCGCTTTGGCTATTACTGCAGTCATTAGCTTGACTGTCGGCATCGTAGCTATCATTACGAGCGCAGCTCGTTTGGTGGCTAAGAAGGCACACCAGGCTTAATAGCCTCGTCCTTCTTTAGGTGGCCTGGCTTTTGCCAAGGATTAGTATGAACAAGCAACGTTTCTCGTTTATTTGCGGAATTAGCTTGATAGTGATCGGGTTGGCGCTTGCCGTCAACCCGGCGCTCGAATATTGGCGGAGTAAACACGTTGAACACGTAGCTACTTCGCCTTTTTCAGTAGTCGCATCGGCGACGCCGGCTTTCCCTCAACAGCCGGTCGTTTTTAAGGGCGAGCCAGTGCGCTTGCAAATACCCGCTCTTAAAATTGACCTGAACGTGATTGACGGCTACTACAACAAAAATTCCAAGACCTGGACGTTGACCAAGGATATGGCACAGTATGCGACCATTACCCCCCAGCCCAACAACCAAGAAGGCAACACCTTTATATATGGTCATAACCGCCCCGGCGTGTTTAATACGTTGAGCAAGATTGCTGTCGGCGACGAAGCGATTATTACTACCGATAACGGTCACACCTTTACGTACCGTTTCCGCAC
>DASYJQ010000020.1:0-9777 GCA_035996265.1 Saccharimonadales bacterium (SeqCode) | reverse complement strand
AAGAATTGAGCGTGCCGTTTGACATGTTGCTTGGCAGGAAGACGTATGAGATATTTGCCGGATACTGGCCTAAACAAACAGGTTCGATAGCCGGCCCGTTCAATAAAGCTAACAAATATGTCGTGTCAGATAAAGGCGTAGGCCTTACCTGGAAAGAATCAATTCTTATTCATGATGACGTCGTGGCTAAAATCAAAGCTTTGAAAGCAGAGGACGGTCCGATGCTGCAAGTGTGGGGCAGCGGCAAGCTCATCCAAACACTTCTGAAGAACGATCTGGTCGATGAACTACGGCTCAGGATCTTTCCCGTTACGATCGGTACCGGGAAGCGTTTATTTGCAGAGGGAACAATCCCCGCCGCATTTGGGCTAATAGACTCTCATGCATTACCAAGCGGCGTCATTTTCGCCAACTATAAAAGATCCGGCGAGCTTAAAACGGGTTCGCTTGCCTGATGACGCTAATACGCACGCAATTTTTTATAAAAATAGTACGTATTTCGTTCTTATGTGGTATACTTTGCCCACATAAACCTGTGCTACGCAACAAATAGCACGGCATCTCCGGATGAGTAGTTGGTGATTTTTCACTTAGTGCAGTTTTTGTAAGATAATTTTTAATCTGAAAGAACTGCGCTGTACCTATTACAGTCAGTACCTCCTATATGACCAACATACAAGAAAAGCCCCTTGCCACCTTCAAGAGCAAGGCGGATACCCTGCAACTTCTCTCGACGTTGCTTCAGAAATCTTCAATAGAAGAGATATTCGCTTTTACACAGGGCGATTGGGAGCTCAACAAGGCTGCCGTAGCCGGACGTGTACAAAATAAGTTTCAAGGCAAGGTGATCATTGTCAGAAGTTCGGCGTTGGCCGAAGACACTGCCGAGTGCTCTAATGCCGGTTATTTTGAAAGTGTGTTGGACGTTGATAGCGCCAATGCGCAAGCCGTCCACCATGCCATCGAGGCGGTTATTGGTTCGTATAACGAAAAAGACAGCGGCCACCCAGCCAACCCGGTGTTAGTCCAGACGCAGACGATGAATGTCATATCCAGCGGCACTATCCTCACCAGGGACTACAATGGCGCGCCGTACTATGTCATCAACTATTCCGAAGAAGATACGACGTCAGTTACCAGTGGCCGCCACAGTAAAACAATGCGCATCCTGCAGGACGACGGAGCAAAAGTTCCGGCAGATTTTATTGGTCTGATCGAAGCTGTTAAAGAGATACAGCAACTCGCCCGCCTGGATGCGCCACTTGATATTGAATTCGGTATTAAAGCCAACGGTCAGGTTGTTACATTCCAGGTGCGACCGCTGGTCGCTGCTCAATCGGCGGCATTCAAGGACGACCAGATTGTAGGGCGGGTTGCACGCCTACAAGATAAATTCTTACAACTGTCCGCCAGCAAACCGCACCTTAGCGGGGAAGTCACTTTTTTCGGCGACATGCCGGACTGGAACCCGGCAGAAATCATTGGCAACTCACCGCGGCTGCTTGCAGCCACCTTATACGGTGAAATCATTACCGATAGCGTATGGCACCAGGCGCGGACAAGCCAGGGCTACACCGACGTTAATCCGGCGAAGTTGGTCGTTCAGTTTGGCAATAAGCCGTATGTCGATGTCAGGAATACGTTTAACTCGCTTGTGCCGGCTGGTATTAATGCAGCGCTCAGGCAGAAACTTATGTCATTCTACCTGGAAAAACTGCAAGCTAACCCGCAACTTCAGGATAAAGTCGAATTTGATATTCTATTTACCTGCTATGACCTGTCGTTTGGCCGGCGCGCCCAGGAGCTGCTGGACTCTGGCTTTTCCGCAGCAGAAGTCGCTCATTTGCGAACGGAAGTATTAGAGCTAACCAACAATCTGGTTGCGGCCAATCGTATTGCGGCTGACATCGGGCAAAACGAGGCTCTAGAAACATACCGGCAAAACCTGCCTGTGCTCACTGAATCGTCGTCATTACAGGAAAGTATCCAACGAACAATCGAGCTGTTAGCAGCTTGTAAACAAAACGGTACACTGCAATTCTCCCGCTTAGCACGGCTCGGCTTTATCGCTAAGAGTCTGTTGCGAAGTTTGGTTGACGAAGGTGTTATCGATGAGTTTGTCTACGATAATTTACTGGCCTCAATCACCACGGTCGCGTCAGACTTTGCCTCTGATACCGACCTGCTGGACGGCGGACGGCTCAGTAAGCCGGACTTTCTTAAAAAGTACGGGCACTTACGTCCCGGTACGTACGACATAACCATTCCGCGCTATGATGCGACAGATGATTACTTCGGCGCTGTTAACACGCGGCATATGAAAGAATCCTACAAAAAAGAAACGTTCGTTTTTACGCCCGAACAACACGTCAAGATTTCGG
This sequence comes from Saccharimonadales bacterium (SeqCode), assembly GCA_035996265.1. Classification (GTDB taxonomy): domain Bacteria; phylum Patescibacteriota; class Saccharimonadia; order Saccharimonadales; family UBA4665; genus PMNU01. The sequence continues at coordinate 7,396 of DASYJQ010000020.1, read as the reverse complement.
AAGTCCTGCAGTCGCATGGCTTCGCAGCGACATCTCAGGAATTGTTTGATTTCGCCAGAGCAGCTTTGGAGGCTCGTGAATACTCTAAGTTTTTGTTTTCAAAGAGCCTTAGCGACGCCATAGAGGCAATATCGTTAGCCGGCAAGACACTTGGTCTTTCCCGCGATGACCTGTCGCATTTAGATGTCCAGGCAATTAAAGACGCGGTTGGTAAAGATGTGGCTGCGGTTAAAAAAGATTGGCAAGCCGATATTTTGCGCAACAAGACGGACTATCAATTAAACAGTCATATTCCACTGCCCCCGGTAATTTTTTCGGCAGATGATTTAGGCGTGGTGTCGTATTACGATTCCCGGCCAAGCTTTATTACCAGTAAAAAAGTTACCGGCGATTTAGTGTTCCTGAATGGCGAGATGCGCACTAATATCACCGGCAAAATAGTTGCTATTGAGTCCGCCGATCCCGGCTACGACTGGGTCTTTACTAAAAAGCCAGCCGCCCTGGTTACTAAATATGGCGGCCCTGCCTCGCACATGGCAATCCGTTGCGCGGAGTCTGGTTTACCGGCCGTTATTGGGGCGGGCGAGATGCTGTACGAATCGTTGCAACAGGCAAGCGCCATTGTAATCGATTGCGAAAATGAGCGCATTGAGCCGCACGGAAAGATGAGCTAGTATGCGCATCGCAATTTCTCAGCGGCAGGACAACGGGCACGGCGGCATGGACGCCTTAGAGGTTTCATACGTCGACTATTTTAGCCAGCGCGGCGCAACCTTAATCCCTATGCCCAATACTGCCGCATATGTTAACCGTTATTTTGACGAGCTAGCTATTGACGCGGTCGTCCTGAGCGGCGGCGGGGACATCCGGCCGGCACTGTACGGCGGCAACCCCGTAGTGGACGGCAATTTTTCTTCTAAAAGAGACGCCACCGAGCAGGCGATGTTGGCTATTGCGCTAGAACGCGACCTGCCCGTCTTGGGAATTTGCCGGGGTATGGAATTTATTAATACCTATTTTGGCGGAAAAATATGCCGCAGCACAGATATTGCCGGCGGCCTCAACCATGACGAGACAAGGCATGACGTCACGATCGCCCCTAAAGCTATTACCGAAGCGCTGGGCGGAGACTCATTTGAAGTTAACTCATACCACCGTATGGTAATTGGCGCCGGCCAGCTGTCTTCCCAATTACGGTCTTTTGCTGTTGCCAGCGACGGCACAATTGAAGGCTTCTACCATCCGCAGCATGCCATAGGGGCGGTCGTGTGGCACCCGGAACGGGAAGTTCAACCGCACATTCTGAATGAATTTTTAATCAAAGCATTCTTTTCGAGAGAGCTTTTTTGGCAAAAACGAAAGGCCAGTACAGTATGAAAACTAACGTATCTGCAAATACAGCGTCTATTATTGCTATAGTAGGTCCTATTGCTGCTGGAAAAGGAACGGCGGCCGACCTGCTCGTACTGCAGGGCTACGCGCCGTTCAATTACGGTGATGTAATTTACGAGGAGCGCACTGCTCTTGGCTTGAAGGAAGAACGTAAAATAAGTAATGCCGTGGGCGCTGGGCTCCGCCTTGAGTTCGGTAACGATATCATTGCTAAACGGATCGCCGAAGCAATTGAGCGTGCCAGGCGGCAAGCCCCACAACAAAAGATCCTTATAGACGGGCTGCGCCATGCCGACGAAGTTTTATGGGTAAAAGAACACTTAGGCGCCCGTATTCTGGGCATTACCGCCACCCCCGAGGTTCGTTACCGGCGGGCCGTAATGCGCAACCGTCCGGTTGATCCAAAATCGCCTGAGGGTTTTGCAGAAGTGGACCGCGAAGATAGGGGCGTGGGCTCCCAGCAGCACGAAAATCAGACGGACGCCTGCCTGCATTATGCTGACGTGATCATCGAAAACAATGACGACGATATCGACGAATATAAAAGTAAGATCCGTGAAGGTTTACAAAGAATCGGCGTCCAGTTGTCCAAACAATCGTAATGTATAAAGAAAGAACACATGAAATTTATTTTTATCCGCCATTCAAAGACTGATCGCAATCCGCAAGTTCCTATTATTTGTTGGGGTTTAGCCGGCGACGGCATTGCCCTTGCCGAGGAACTGAGCGGCAAAGACGTCATCAAAAATTTGGACGTCGTATACGCCAGTTTTCAAACTAAAGCACTGGAGACGGCAGTAATTCTCGCCAAGCCCAATGCCATACCCATTAAGGCTGACGATCGTTTGACCGAAGTAACTTCGTTTACCGGTCCTTTTGAAAAGGACTTCGACGTGTACACCAAGAACGTCCACGATTATTATACCGACGACTTGGCGCGGATTGCCGGCGGTGAAACCAAGGCCGAAGCATTACAACGATTTAACGGCGCTCTTGAAGCAATTGCCGCTGTTGAAAGCGACAAAGAATATGTCGGCATTATTACCCACGGCAACATACTGACACTCTTTTCTGCACTCTACAAAGATGTTGATTGCTATGAGCTGCACACTAAAATCAAGCAACCGGACGTTGCCGTATTCAACTGGGACGAAAAGAAGTTTGAGTCCTTTTTTGGTGAACTGTAGTCTTCGCAGCAGGTATTTTTATGTCAGAGCGAACAGCCCAATTACAAGAATTATTATTCGACCCGACGAGTTCGCTTTTAACGGCTGAACTTGAGGCATTGCGACTGGCTGCGCCAGTGGCCGAATATTCTGTTAAAGGCGATCCGCGTAAGCCCCCGGGCGATTCGCCGCGCTACAAAGACTTGCTGGCGACGCGTAGCGAATTGGAAGCCGTCCAAGGTTCGATGTTCAACCCATACGATATCCATGCCGAGTGCGAAGGCCCCGGCCGGGTGGCGCTTATTCGTAAGATGAGCCCGCACGGCACGAGTGAAATGACCGTCATGGCCCAAGAAGGGCATGACGGTCAGGCGGTTACCAGCCTCTTTGGTTTTGCGCCCGAGGTGCGAAGCGTCTTTTGCGGCGTTGGCGCAGCCTTTGGCGAGTTTTCTGAAACAAGAGGGCTGTACCCGGTCGTCTCATATACCTTTGACCCGGACACCAAAGATCGTAAATCCGCCCAAAGCGTCAAAACATATCATATGCAGCTTACAGCCCGAAGCCCCGAAGAGCTGGACGGGATGGCACAAGCCTCCCGCCCGCTTGGCGAATATGCCAGTAACGTCGAGCGAAGGCAGCTTATTGACGAGTCTTCGATAGTGTACTCGTTGGTCTTGCACGACTACTTTACGGCACATCCTGTCGGCTCGCTACAGTCTATTCCGCCATTCAGTGCCGACAATTGCTCTAATGTGCGGTTCCGCATCGGCGACCGCTGGAGCGACATTCAGACCGATGAATTTGACCAAAATATACGTACGATCCACGATGCCATGACTAAGATCTATACGGATTTTTCCAATGCGGCCATGAGCGGGGAGACAGGCAACTGGGAGCGTCCGGATATGTCAACAGCCAAAGCATCCAACTACATAGACAACCTCGCCTGGATGCAGGCAGATACCAAAGCTATTTTCCAGCATTATATCCTGGGATTGCGTGTTAAGCACTTGCAAAGGGTCGAGAGCCTGAAGAAACTTGGCCTAACCGCGCATGCCTACCCGCTGGCCGGCTTATGCTATGGCACGGCAATCAATAGGAACACCGATGGCGAACTGATGCTGTCTATCCGTCCGCAGCAATTTGTTGAAACGGGCGGCACTGGGTTGCAATACATCGATCCTACCGGCGCGCACGTCAAAATGGCTCGAGGCTCAGGCATGTACGACCAAGATGAACTGGCGGCAAAGGCAGCATTTGAAAAAGAATGCGCTGTATATATCGTCCAAAGCGTGTAGTCTAATTTAAAGCGCTGGCTGGTCGTTATTTTAAAATTAGCATATTACAAAATCAGTACAATTTTTCATAAAAGGCGAAGCCATTTTTGGGTATACTCATCAATGTGCATAATTTTAGACACCGAAGACCCAAACGCAGGTTTACACTTTTTATAGTGTTAGCTTTGTTCCTGCTATCTACGGCGATTGGCGGGGGACTGTGGCAGTACCACCGTTCCGGTCATGCGCCGTCATCATATGACGTCGTGGTAGTGGGCGCCGGGCCGGGTGGCATTGCAGCAAGCATACAAGCGGCGCGCATGGGTGCGCACGTCGCCTTACTAGAGGAAACTGATTGGGTCGGCGGCCAGATGACCGCTGCCGGCGTCGGCTCGATGGATGAGGGCAGCCTGGCCGCCCGCAACAGTGGATTGTACAAAGAATTCGTTCAAAACGTGATGGCGTACTACGGTGCACAACATAAGTCGGTAGACACATGCTACGGCGGGGCCAGCTCAATATGCGTTGATCCTAAAGACGGGCAGATAATCTTGCGGCGCATGTTAGACAAGGAGTCAGGCCGCCTGCAAGTGTATACCGGCACGCACGTCTCTGCGGTTATCAAACGTGGTAGTGTCGTTACTGGCGTTGTCGCCAATAACAAACAGTTTACCAGCAAGGTGGTTATCGATGCGGACGAGTATGGCGACATATTAGCCAAGGCCGGCGCCGCGTATCGTCTTGGCAACGGGACCTCAGACAATCCAGCCGCTCAGGCCTGCGTACAAGATATTACGTTTGCCGCGGTTATTAAAAAATACCCCGGAGGGGTGCCAAAACAACTGCAATTTAAACAACCGCCGCCTGGCTACAGTCAAGAACTGGTCAAACATTTTGCCGCGCTGCTGCAGCAAAACGGGTACCCGGCTCAGCTCCGTCCCAATGGCTTATCATTGACTCGGCGCAGCCCGGAGGCTTTTTCAAGCTATATTGTTTTTCGCGGTTTGCCCGATCTCTCGAATCCAAATAATTATGATGTCTTTCAAAAAGATGGGCATAGCATCACCCGCACGTCGCTTAATTTAGGCAACGATTTTCCGTTGAAAGGGCAACTCAGCACAAAATACATCAGCGACCCGGCGGTTCGTTTGCAGTCGACGTGCCAGGCAAAATTACTCACGCTGCAGTTTGTGTACTACATACAGCACGACATGCAGGAGACCAGCTGGTCCATTGCTAACGACGAAGGCTACAACACGCCATACAACCAGGGCCAGCACTGTGCAGGCCTGATAGGGTACGAAGCGTTTGAAGACCAAATGTCCCAAGAACCATATGTACGGGAGGGCCGCAGGCTGATCGGCACTCAAACGTTGACGAGCGGGCAGCTTGCGGTTTCATGGCGAGACGAGAAGCACATTCCGACCTATGCCGACAGCGTAGCGGTCGGTTATTATCCCATGGATATTCATGAGTGCCGGGCGCCAAACACGTTAGAGCCAGGGCTGGATACCGCGAGCGACATCCCGTCCACGCATAAGGGCGGCGCCTTTGAGGTGCCACTGGGCGTATTGATCCCCCAGACGGTCGACGGCCTGCTTGCCGCCGAGAAAAATATTTCAGTTTCGCGCGGGGCAAACGGAGCGATTCGTGAACAGCCAATCACCATGGATATTGGACAAGCGGCAGGCGCGCTTGCTGCCCTATCAACCAAAAATCATACCCAGCCCCGGCGGATATCTGCCGGGTCAGTCCAGTCGGCTCTTCAGTCTAGCGGGGTAGTTACGACTATATCGAACAAGGTCGGGAAGCTGTAATTATTCGGCGCGAGCCGCCTCAGCGGCTTGCTGCCGGGTCTGTCGCTCCTCGAAGCGTCCTGAAACGGCAGTCAATTTTTTTAGGGTGGCATCCAACGCTTCGCGAGCTTGTTCGCCTTCGGCCGAAAGATCGGTGCGTTCAAAGACTCCCCAGTGCCTCAGGACAGGCGCGAGCACTTCACGGAGATGTTGCGTCGGGGTGTAGATGCCTGCATTAGCGATCCGTGCGGCACGCCTGCCAAAATCAGGCAGATCCGAGCCGGGCATTTGAAAGCTTGCGACCTCGGTGGCTATGGCCTGCATCATGGCGTCTGGCGCGGCATCCAGCGCTGCTGCGCCGAGGTTGCGGTAAAACACCATATGCAAGTTTTCGTCCTTTGCGATCCGGGTTAATAGCTGGTCGGCAATCGGGTCGCCACAGGCTTTGCCGGTGTTGCGGTGGGAGACCCGGGTGGCTAACTCCTGAAAACTGACGTAGGCCAGCGTGCGGAGGACGCCCTTGTCACCGGCATCGTAGCCGCGGGTCATGTGGTCCATGCGCAATTGTTCCAGCTCGACGGGATCAACGCCCCGAGTAGCTACCAGATAATCACGCATGGCCATAGCGTGGCGGCCTTCTTCAGCGGTCCAGCGTCCAACCCACTGGCCCCAGGCGCCATCGCGGCCGAACTGTTCGAGGATTATGTGATGGTAGGACGGCAAGTTATCTTCGGTTAGCAGGTTTAAGACCATGGCCAATTTGGCGTCAGGGCTCAACCTGGACTGCTCAGGGCTGTAATCTTCGCCGCCCAGATGCGCAAAGTTACGCCCCTCGCTCCACGGCACGTAGTCGTGCGGGTTCCAATTTTCGGCACCTGCGAGATGGCGGTTAAGGTTGTCTTCGACGACCGGTACTAGGTCGTGCAACACACCTAATTCGATTTGTTCTTGGCCTGGCATACATTAGCAGTTAACCACTAGCCGGTAGGTTTGTCGATATCCCTCCGTCTGGTACACTCAAATTATGAGTAATGACGTAAAGTTTTGGGTCTGGCGCACGGTGATGGTAGCCTTGTTATTTGTCGACTTCAGCCTGCTGTTCAAGACGATAGGCGAGATCATGAACCCGGCTGGCCATGTCGCCCTGTGGGCCACAATATTCTTCGTGTCGGTTGCCGGTTCTATCTATGTCGGGTTCTTATATACGGTAGCCAAAAATAAACGTTGGGAATCAGCCTACCAGAAGTATCCTGAGGTCGAAGCGCTCGACGCCTACACGAAGCAGCTGGCGCGCGAAAAACGTGCGCAGTTACACCACAATAAGTAGGTTAAAGCTTGATGTTTCCTTAGTGAGGACCATCCAAATGGCGGCACCCGCATCTATGCAGGGCTACAAGCAGCAGAACAAGAACAAGCTTACGGCTTTGTCCTAGATGGCAACAACGGGCAACTCATGAGCGTAGTAGGGAAGGTGGCTGAAGAGTCGGGCCTCCCTCCCCTGCAAATCAGACCCATTAACCCCGGCCTATAGTAGTCAGACCTTTGGTATACTGACAGCATATAAAGGAATATCCCATGCTGTATAACATCCCCGGCCAAGGCCAGCTAACTATCAAAACCCTTATTCTTGATTTAAACGGCACGCTTTCTGTGGGCGGCATAGTTGCAGCTGCCGTTAAAGAACGGCTCGATCAACTCAAGGCTAAAGGACTCAAAGTGTTGTTTTTTACGGGCAACACAAGAAATGATGCCGATGACCTGGCCG
>DASYJQ010000019.1:0-2510 GCA_035996265.1 Saccharimonadales bacterium (SeqCode) | reverse complement strand
GCTGAATGGCTTAACTGGCGCGCTGAGCGTTGCTAATGCCAGTGCGGCCGGCGCGACGGTGACCATTGATGACGCTTCAACGGGTGCTAAAGGTATCGCTTCGTTCAACCCTACTAACTTCAGCGCTTCGGCTGGGGTCATCAACACCATCCAAGACATCAACACCACGGCTACCCCCACATTCGGCCGCCTGACGGTTACCTCCAACCAGGCAACGAATCCAATGCTGCTCGTGAACAACACCGCTGTTGCACCTTCGGGTAATCTGCTTGATTTGCAACAAGGCGGTTCAAGCAAGTTTAGTGTTCAGCCTAACGGCAATACCATCGTTACAGGTACCATTAACGGCCAGACAATTTCCAACACCGCCAGCTTAACTGGCACCTTGGCAGTGGCTGGCGCCACAACGCTGAGCGGGGTACTGAACGTTAACGGCGGATCGGTTAACTCGGCTGGCGCGCTCAACATTACTCCCGGCGGTACCCTGACTGTCGGCGCTACAGGCCAGGCGCTAGCCTTGCAGGGTAACACCTCTACCAGCTTGGCCGTGGTTAACGGCGGTAACACAACAACGGTAAGCTTCCAGGCACCGGCGGCTAACGTTACGTATCGTTTCGCTACGACTGCTGCGGGCAACTACGACGTTTGTACGACGGCCGGTAACTGTGTCGGCGCCGGTGGCGGCGTGACGACTTTGGGCGGCACAACCAACCGTTTAGCCAAGTTCACGGGCGGTGTTACGGTGGGTGATTCCAGTATTACGGATAACGGCACGACGGTAACAACTACAGCTAGTGTTGTCATCCAAGGCAGTAGCGCGACGGTGGGGGTACCGAACTCCCAGACCGGATCATTAACCCTGGCCTACGGCAGCGCCAACTTTACGGGCACTGTTACGCCAGGCGCGCTAAGCGCTAACCGCACCTACGCGTTACCTGACGCCGACGGTACGGTTTGTTTGAGTAGCGGCAACTGTCTGGGTGGCGGAGGCGGCGGCGCTAACACCGCATTGTCTAATTTGAGTAGCGTAGCTATTAACACTTCATTGTTGCCGGGCAATACGACGGTTGATCTCGGTTCGGCCAGCGCGCCGTTCCGGAATTTATTTATCGCCGGCGGTTCACTGACGCCGGGCACGAACAATTTTGAAGTTACCGGCATAGCTACCGCTCCGCGTACGATTACATTGCCGGACAGTAGTGGTACGGTGTGTCTCAACAACAGCACGAACTGTGGATTCTTAACAGGAGCCGGTACGGCCTTTGTGCAGAATGGCAATACGTTGGGCGCGGCTGCCAACCTGGGTACGAACGATGGTTTTAACTTGAACTTGCGGACCAGCGGCACGACGCGGTTAACAGTTCAAAGCGGCGGCGACGTATCGTTTAGCAATAATGTTTTGATAAACGGCGGACAATTGGGTGGCACCGGCGCCCTGGCTATTAACCCGGCGGGCTCACTGACGGCCGGGACTGCCAGCCAGGGGCTGACGCTGCAAGGTAATGCTACGACAACAGTCACGGCAAGCGATAGCGGCAACACCACAACGGTAAGCTTCCAAGTGCCGACGGCCAACGTCACGTATCGCTTCGCGACCACGGCTACCGGTAACTATGACGTCTGTACTACCGCCGGTAACTGTGTTGGTACGGGCGGCGGCGTGTCGACGGGCGGCGGCACGGTCGGCACGATCGCCGTCTTTACTGGCGCCCAGGCGATTGGCGATTCGTTATTGAGCCAGTCCGGCGGCACGGTCGGCGTCAACGGCAACTTGAATTTAACGGCGGGCAACCAATACCGCATAAACGGTTCTCAGATTTCGTCCGGCAACCTAAGCAACGATGCCAACCTGGCTAAACTGAATGCATCGCAGACGTTCACCGGTAATACGGTAGCCTTCCAGAATGTTTCGGATTCAACGAATGCCTTTAACATCCAGAACGCTACTGGCAACCGTATATTAACGGTGGACACGACCGGCGGGCAAGCTGTGCTGGGTCTGGCAAGCACGCTGGACGGCAAGCTGACGTTTAGCAATATCGGCAATGCCAACACAATTACGATTGTGCCGGGTACGCCGACTGCTAACCGCACCCTAACGTTGCCAAATGCCAGCGGCATACTCTGTACCGATTCCGGTAACTGTGCCGGCGTGGGTTCTACGTTGCAAACCGGTTACAATTTTTCGACGGGCGGTACAACACCTAAGATTAAGGTAAACAACACCTTGTTGGGTGTTGATATCCAGGATGCCGATACAACGATTAGCGCCAATCTGTTTAACGTCCGTGCCAGCAACGGCGCCGGTCTTGGGCAGGTCATGTTTGGCGTGGGCAACACCGGCCAGATTACGGTTCAGAACAGCTCTAATTCGACGACAGCGCTGCGGCTGCTGACGCAGGGCAGCACGAGCGTACTAACCGGTGACACGCAGAACGGCCAGGTAATTTTAGGTCAGGGCGGCACGCTGGGCGGCACCTTGGTGTTTAATAACGCCACCAATGCAAATC
>DASYJQ010000018.1:0-4294 GCA_035996265.1 Saccharimonadales bacterium (SeqCode) | reverse complement strand
AGCGACTATTACGCACTGGATACGAATAGCGCGAACCTTACCCGGCAAAAGAAGGACTGTCTCACAACCAACCTTGCCGGGCTGCGCCGCTATCGCACGCATATCTATTTCATCGCCAATAACGATAACGGCTCGGACCGCATACCGACGTTAAAACGTGTTGAACTTGGTACAAGTGGCAGCGCGGCCAACTTTTCACCAACACCCGTTGCGCTGGTCGAAGGAATCGAAAATCTTCAAATCGAATATGGCATCGACACCGCTGGTAATGGCGCGCCGGGTCTCTATACTACCGACCCCGACAGTGCCCCCGCTTGCAGCGGTGCTGCATGCGTCACAAACTGGCGCAACGTCGTGGCAGACAAACTGAATCTTCTCGCCCGCAATACGACAGCTTCGCCCGGTTACACCGATACGAAAGTCTACACGCTCGGATCTACTACTGCGGATACGGTCACGGTCAGCCCTAATACTAAGAATTTTAAACGGCATGTCTATCAGACGGCAGTGCTTTTGAGTAACCCGGCAGGACGAAAACAGCCATGAAAAATATGCGCCATAGGCAAAGAGGGGTAACACTGATCGTCGCTCTGATCATGTTGATGTTGATTACCCTGATGGTAGTGACCGGTCTCAGTCTTGGTAAAGGCAGCATGCAAACGGTTGGCAATATGCAACAACGCAACCAGGTCAAAGCCGCCATTGACGAAACTTTGGAAGAGGTCATCAGCACGACGCGATTTTCGGACACGCCGGCCGACGTATTCTTTACCCCGTGCAACCACGTTGCCAATACCAAGTGTGTCGATATCGATGGCGACGGCGCCACAGACGTGACTGTTGCCTTGACCCCGGCACCGGCATGCCTGACGGCGCAGGTCATCCCGGCCACCGCGCTCAACCTTGCCATAGCTGAAGATGCGGGCTGCGTACTTGGCGTCACCCAAGACTTCGGCGTGGCCAATGTGGTCAGCGGTGACTCGTTATGCGCAAATAGCACGTGGGAAATCAAGGCTGTCGGAACAGACGCCGTCACCCAGACAACGGTCAATGCGACACAAGGCGTCACTTCACGCGTAACGGTCGACAATATTCCCGCAAGCTGCTAAACAGGAAGGAAATGTGCGATGAACACGTTCTTTAAATCGAAATTATTTGCGTTGTCATTGTGTTTTGGCTTGGCAGCATTGCCATTGCGCAGCATGGCGGACGATATCGATATTTTTTTAGGTTCCTCCGGAGGTGCCGCGGCGGCTCCCAAGGTCATGATCATGCTGGATAACTCGACGAACGACCTGTTCGCGGCCAAGCTTGATGCCATCAGTTCGGTTTTGAAGAGCATTACTGCGGCAGCACCGGTGAGTGTCGGACTGGCCATGTGGAGTCCCGGGACTTCGCCTAAAGGGGCTTATATCCGCTTTGCGCCAAGAGACATGAGCATCGCGGCTAACAGGACGGCGTTGCAGAACATATTGGCTCTCATAAAATCAAAAAACGAGTCCGCAGGCGCAAAGGATGAGCCCGAGGTGTTTTACGAGATTTACAAATATTTTGCCGCGCTCGCGCCTTATGCCGGCGGCCTGCCACCCAAAAATCCCAATGCCGACAAAAACGGAAACGCCGGCAGCTATACCGGTGCCACGGCTTTCGGCCAGGGCCTGACAGCGGGATTCGCGTTCAAGGCAGACGGTACTTATGACAGCACGGACACGGTTTGCAGCAGGAATTTCATTATTTATATTGCCGCCAATAATGGCTTTACCCCGCAAGATGTTCAGGGTCAGCAATCCTACGAGGGTCTCAGCGCAGGGCCCGCACTTCCGCCTTCCACCTTTGCGAATTATTGGGGCGATGAATGGACTCGCTATCTCTACACACGGACTGCGCAGATCCTCACCTATGTGATAGACGCTGCCAGCCCCGGTAATGCGGATTCCGGGTACACCGCAATTTTACAGGCTGAAGCCAAGCAGGGTGGCGGAAGCTGGCGATACGCCAGCAGCCAGGCAGAGATTTCCACCGCGCTGTCGCAGATTTTCGGGGAGATACAGGCGGTCAACTCGACGTTCGCTTCGGCCAGTCTGCCGGTCAATACTACCAATCGAGCCCAGAATAAAAACCAGGTATTCATTCCGATGTTCCGCCCGGATGCGGCGGCCAACCCCCTATGGATGGGAAATTTGAAGCAGTATCAAATGATAGTCTCGGGCGCCGATATCGTACTCGGTGACAATTCCAACCCGTCGATACCGGCGGTAAACCCGACAACGGGTTTCCCGACTGACTGTGCTACCAGTTTCTGGACCACGGATTCCGGTACCTACTGGAGCAACGTGCCCGAGACTCCTAGTCCCGCAGGACAGTGCCCCAGTACTGCCTTTAACAAATTTTCAGATGCGCCGGATGGCCCTTTTGTGGAAAAAGGCGGCGCAGCCGAGGTGATTCGCAAGGGGAATAATCCGGCAACCACGAACACGACACCAACCTGGGCTGTCAACCGGACCGTTTATACGCAATCCGGGACTGCCTTGACTGCATTCAATACAACGTCGACCGGGCTTGCAGCACCAGTGGTAAATTTTATTCTCGGCCAGGACGTCAACGATGAGAACGGCAACCTCAACACAACAGAATCCCGGCCGTCCTTGCATGGCGATTCGGTACATTCCCGGCCGTTGCCAATCGATTACGGCGGCACGATCGGCGTCACAGCCTACTACGGCGCCAACGACGGCACCCTGCGGGCAGTCGATTCCACCACTGGCCGGGAGCGCTGGGCATTCATCGCACCCGAATTCAATTCGAGGCTGCAGCGCCTGAAGGATAATAGTCCGAAGGTTGTCTACCCGAGTCAGGCCGCATTTACACCGACACCGACAGCGAAGGACTACTTCTTCGACGGGTCAACAGGCATCTATCAAAACGCCGATAATTCCAAGGTGTGGATTTACCCGAGCATGCGTCGCGGCGGCAGGATGATCTACGCACTCGATGTAACCAACCCTGCGGCGCCGGTCTATAAGTGGAAAATCGGTTGTCCCAATCTGGCTAACGACACCAACTGTACAGCCGGCATGGCTGCCATCGGGCAGACCTGGTCAAAGCCGGCAGTCGTATCCTCGATACTGGGTTATACCGGTGCTGTGGTGATAACGGGCGGCGGCTATGACGGCTGCGAAGACGCGAATAGCGCAACACCGACCTGTACCGCACCGAAAGGAGCCGGCGTCCATGTCGTCGACGCCTTTACCGGGGCAGTCGTCAAGTCGTTCAGCACCACGCGCAGCGTAGCTGCCGATGTCGCGCTGGTCGCTATCGCTACGCCCGGCGTAGTGGATCATGCCTATGCGGTTGATACCGGCGGCAACATCTATCGGATAGATTTTGCTGCGCAGACCACTAACTGGACAATTAATCGTGTCGCCTACACCAACGGCTCTGGCAGAAAATTCTTTTATGCTCCCGCACTCTTGCCGGCGACAGGAGGAAAAGTATATCTCGCAATCGGTTCAGGCGACCGCGAGCATCCTTTGCAATCCCAATACCCGTACGCCGGCGTCGTCAATCGCTTGTACGTGTACAAGGACGATCTTGCATCAACCAGCGCGAACGATCTCGACAGCACTGTCACGATGCTTGACTTGACTGCGCCCAGTACGTGTGCCACCGCCGGCGTTCTGCCGGCGTCCAGCTTGAAAGGCTGGTTCATGAATTTGAATCAAAATGGCCAGGGCGAACAAACCGTGACTTCAGCCGTCATTGGCGCCGGCATGGTCGCGTTCAGCACCAATCGTCCGATTCCGGCCGCGGCAGGCACCTGCTCGACCACACTCGGTGAGGCTCGCGGATACTGGGTCAATCTGTTTAATGGATCCGGAGCCATTGGGGTAACCCCTTCATGCGGCGGAACCCGATCGTCTGTGTTTCCCGGTGGCGGCCTGCCGCCTTCTCCGGTGCTCGGCAACGTACCGATTAACGGCAAACCTACCACGGTAGTTATTGGGGCTGCCCAGCGGTCAGGTGCCGGCAGCGCTGCCATTTCTCCGCAAAAATTAAAGGCCGCTATTGCTTCAAAACGCAAACGCATTTATTCATATACATCAACGGATTATTGAACCGGGATGTATGTAATGCCGTATATGGACTTCTCCTCGTTGTTTGCAAACGAGCAGAGTCCATATACGGACGCTCGCACTGACTAACGCAAAGCCAGGCCGCGTCATCTATTCCCAAAAAAATTCCATTTCCAATTCAATTTCACTAAAGACCGTGTCATCGCACCGGTTCCGTGTCT
>DASYJQ010000017.1:0-4063 GCA_035996265.1 Saccharimonadales bacterium (SeqCode) | reverse complement strand
CCGGCCATGACTTTGCGGATGATCCGGTCGTCGATGCCGCTGGGGTGTTTTTGAAATGCAGGTGTAGGGGTTTCGGCCATGCGGAACGCTACCGGGCTAGATAGAACTGTTGCCGAACGCCGTCTTAAGCTGGGTCTTGTTGATGCTCATGGCGTTTTTGAAGGCGGTGTCGTTGGCTTTGATGGCGTCGTTGCGGGCGGTGGTGAGCGCCTGGATCTGGTTGGCAACGGTGCCATCGTCTTTGCGCTGGGCCTGATATGCCTGGCGGGCGCTCTTGAGGCTGGCTTGGAAGGCGACGCGCGCCGCCGGACCGCTGGCCGGGTCGGCGTTGCAGCTGGATTGGGCGGCATTTTCGGCGGCGCTTGCTGCGTTTGTGAAGGCTGCGACTTGGCCGTCGATGGTGTTGCGCTGGGTAGCCAGTACGCTGCTTACCCCTTTGCGGAAGGCGGTGCGGGCGACGTCGTTAGCGGCCCGGCGGGCGGTGATAGCATCGGTAGTGCTGGCTATGTAGACGTCCACGGCCGCTTGTTGGGTGTCGGATGAGGCTTTGGCAGTCAGCTTGTCAAAGTCATCCTGGCGCTTGGCGTCCCATTTAGTGCGGCTAGCAGCGATTTCTTGGTCCCATTTGGTTTGGTCGGCGGTGCGTTTTTGGTCGCGGGTGTCGCGGGCGGTCGTCAGCTTTAGCGTCAGGTTGCTGATAGATGTATTGATCCTGCTGGTCGTCGGCGTCAGGTTGGTGCAGAACTGGCTGCCACCGGCGGCAGCTTGGACGACGCCAGGCGTTAGACTGGCTACTACTAATACGGCCACGAGAGCGCTGGCAGCGCTAATACTGATACCTTTAGAGAGACGATTCATCGTAAGCTCCTCCTATATTGCTGGCGGCGCCATTGGTGCTCTGTGCAGCGCTTTGATCGGTGTTGGCGTGCTGGGCGTCGATCGAGTCCTCTTCGTTCTGGTCGTTGGCGGTAATTTCGTCAATGCTTTGGGTGCTGCCGGCCGGCGCGTTGTTATTAACTGGCGCGTTCAAGGTGACCGGTTTTTTGTTGTGATTGCGGTTATATACTACGTAACCGCCGGCGCCGACCAGGCCGACGATGACCACGATGACGAGCAACTCGACAACCGAGAAGCCTTTTAGGTGCTTGTTCATGGATGCCCTTTCTGAAAGACTTACATGCATTACTACTATAATAGCGCTTTCGCGTAAGATTCGCCCTGGTTGTTTCTAAAATGGGATGACGATACATGGGTGTGCGGAGTCCGGATGAGCGCATACGGTATGGTGCTGTTGTGCCGCTGCTCCAGTTCGGTGACGATCGCTGCCATTTGTTCGGACGTATCGTGATTGCGTAAGCCGACAGCCAGCCGGACTTCGGCGAGCAATATTTCCAGCCCCGGCCAGCGGTACAGGAACGTCCGGACGACATCCGAACCAACCAGCAGCGTCAGTTCGGCATCCGGGAATAGCTGCCGCACTTCGGGCAGCGTGCCGGTAACGGTGAACCGGCCGGCTTTGAGCCGTACGACGCGCAAGCCCTCCGTTGCCGCCAGCGCCTGGTTAAGTAAGGCAACGCGCTGTGCGAGTCCGGTAACGTTTTGTTTGGCGCGCGGCGATTGTTCCGGCAGGAAAATGATTTCGTCGAGCCTGCAGACCCGCAATGTCTCCTGGGCGAGGGCTATATGGCCGGCGTGCACCGGGTCGAAGGTACCGGGGTAAATGCCGATGCGCTGCAATCTCATACGATAACTGTACCATCTTGGGCTGCCAGTTACTGCCAATAACTGGTACGCTTAGTAGAGATATAATTAGGAGTAGCATATGGCCAGCAAAAAACTATATCGTTCAGTCACCGACCGGAAAATAGCCGGCGTGTGCGGCGGCCTCGGGGAGTTTTTTACTGTTGATCCGACACTCATCCGCTTAACGTGGGTAGTGGTATCAGTGTTAACCGGTGTCTTCCCTGGTATTGCCGTCTATATCGTGGCAGTGGTACTTGTTCCGCGTCAACCGTAACAGAGATAGGATACTATGCCGATCGATCCAGTACCCCAGTCCCCCATTGTTATCCAGGACCACCAGCTAGTGGATTCCGTTGTCTATTTGGCGTCTTTGAGTTCCTCGGTGAAAGCAATCGACCACCAGATGGATACGCTCCGTTCTGTCACTTCCCGGTGGGACGGCGAGAGTCCGCTTAAAGAGCTGGATCGCACCGAGTTACTCCAGCTTGCCGACTGGCTCAAAGAGTATCTTATCAACAGTGATACGCTGCGCGAGTTTACTAAAGCGTCGCTCGACGAGCGGCTGCAGACGTATTTGCGCCATGATACTACACGCACGCCGCGCGTCTCCTTTCAGTCGGTAATTGTAGTTGCGGTGCTCGCGGCGTTGTTGGTGTTTGCGATACCGTATACGCCGTCGCTGACGACACGGGCGTTGCTGGCCTCTCCTGCCTTCCTGGTTGTCGGGGTTATCGGCGTGGTGTGGCTGTATCTGTCGTCGCTCGCCAACTTCAAGCCGGAACTACGCCGCGCCTTTCTATACATATGCGCCGGCACCGTGACGCTCGGCATCTTTTTTGTACATTTTGTGCTCGTGCAATTATTTGCTGCCGGCGAGCAGCCGCTGTTTCGCTACGGCGGCTTTGTCGCCTTAGGGGCTTGCTCGATTATATTTATGTACTGGGGGCTGGTACTGGCCGCGCGTTTGCTGGGTTACACGAGCCGGTTCATGTCGCTGCGGGTATATGGCGCCAGTTTGGCCGCTACGACAGTACTGTCGGCGCTTGTGGCGAGTATCCGGCCGACAGCACAGCCGGCGTACTTTGGTTTTACCTTTGCTTGTTTGCTGGCGTTGACCGTCAGCGCATTATTTGGCGCCAAGGTCGCCCAGCTTATTTACCGTGGCGCCGCAGCGGCTTATGTGGTATCCATACGCTGGTTCTATATCTTTATGCTCGGTACGTTCCTTGGCTCCACGGCCTACGAGACGGCGCTGCTGGTGCTCGGGCATTTGTCTGGCGCGCCGTTGAGCGCATCGCTGGGCCTTTTTGCCATACCGCCCTTACTACTGCTGTTATATACCGGACATTCATTCAAGAAAGAAACCAGCCGTTAGTATTTGGCGAGGGAGCCGTCGGGCAGTTGCCGTTCCAGTAGCGACAGGCTGATGATGTCGCCGGGTTTGATTGCGGTGCGGTCTTCGCCGGTCTTTTGGACGTAGGAGACTTGCACGTAGTCGTCAACACCGACGTGGACCTTGTTGGTGCTGTCGAAAGCCTTGGCGGCGTCGTACGGCAATGTAATGCTGAAGGCCTGTTGTTTGCCGCGGCCGGCAATGGTCAGTTTGGCGCCGTCCAGCTTGGTGATGCGCCCCTCGATGGAATGGTAGTATTCACTCTTCATGTTTTGCTGATCGATGTCGCTGCGGAAGTATTTGGCGTTGCCGTCAAAACGGTGGTCGCCGAACAGCGGTTCCTGCATTACTGTTGAGGAGTACACCGCTTCGAGGCGTTGCGACATGCTTTTGCCGGTAATACACAGGAAGTCGCCGTTGCCCTGACAGCCTTCCAGCCGGGCGATAGCGTTGATGATCGCCGGGTTACCGACGGACATCGGCTGGACATAGTCGGGGTCTATATCGGTTTTTATGGCGTGCACTACTTCGATGGACGTGGGGTCGCCCCAGCTTTTATCGCCCTGGATAACCCGGCTTACTTTGCTCATAAAGAAGATGCGGTCGCCAACCTTCAGACTGTTGCTAGGCTGGTTTTGGCCGTTTTCTATGACATCGACGGTTGGCGACAGTGCGAACGTTCGGGTTAGGACTTTGCCCTTCGGATAGTATTTGTAGAAAGATGCGACTTGCTGTGCGGTCCATTTGTCGGGGGTCAGAGCGGTGGGGCCGTCAAATTCCTGGTAGATTTTCGACGTCAGCGTGATGTGCCCGGCGCCGATGGCGGTAACCGTGCTTATCCAGGGGTCATTGAGCACGTTGTCGCCGCCGGCGCCAGCGTTGACAGCTGACACAACGTCGCCTGGTTTGACGGTGGACGGATTGGGA
>DASYJQ010000016.1:0-8929 GCA_035996265.1 Saccharimonadales bacterium (SeqCode) | reverse complement strand
GCTGCATACCACGTTTGCTCTGGATGTCGCCGCTACCGGCCGGCTGAGTTCGCACGACCCCAACCTGCAAAACATACCCACCCGCACGGAGCTGGGGCAGGCGATTCGTACCGCCTTTGTGCCGGCCGAGGGTCATGTCTTTGTAAGTGCCGACTATTCACAGTTTGAACTGCGCCTGGCGGCCTGTATGGCCGACGACAAGCAAATGATTGAAGACTTCAACAAAGACATCGATATTCACACCGCCACTGCTGCCCAGGTGCAGGGCGTGCCGCTCGATCAAGTAGACAAAGAAATGCGCCGTCGTGCTAAAGCCGTGAACTTCGGTATTCTTTACGGCATGAGTCCGCACGGCTTGAGCGTGGCGACCGGCATGAGCCTGGTGGAATCCAAAGATTTTATCGCCAAGTATTTTGAACTGCGTAAACCCTTGCAACAATACATGGCCGACACTGCCGATAAGGCGCTTAAGAACGGCTACGTCGAAACAATTTTTGGCCGCCGCCGCCCGACGCCGGATATGAAGGCCGCCAACTGGGTCATTCGTGAATCTGCCAAGCGGGCGGCTATCAACATGCCGATTCAAGGCACCGAAGCCGACCTGATGAAGCTGGCTATGCTGCACGTCGAAGACAAACTCGACGGCTTGGGCGAGCAGCTACTGCAAATCCACGACAGCATCCTGGTTGAAACCCCCAAAGAAAACGCCAAAAAAGTCGCCGTCATCCTCAAAGAAACCATGGAGAACGTCTATAAACTCCCTGTTAAACTGGCCGTCGACGTCAAAACCGGCAACAATTGGGGCGAACTATAGGGCGGCGTATTTGGCCGGTGGGTGTACCATTAAAGGTATGAGTCCGCAGGATCAACCAGTTAACCAATTTGAAGTTCTCGACGACCAAGGGCACAAGACCGGGCAGATTTTGGGTCGTGAAGAAGTGCACGAGCAACAGCTGTGGCACGAAGTCGCCAATGTGTGGATTGTGAACAATAGCGGCGAGGTCTTACTGCAGCTCCGCGGGCCGCACGTTGACGTTAATCCCAACCTGTGGGACGCCGCCGTTGGTACGCACGTCCGCCCCGGCGAAGATCCGACAGTTGCCGCACAGCGCTGCTTGCAGACCGAGCTGGGCCTGACGATTACTCCTGAACAACTCCGTCATTTGTTTAATATCCAGTCGGCCAATCCAATGGCCGACGGAGTATTTCACAAAGTGCTGGGGCACGTTTTTTTGCTCAAGCGCGACATCGACTTGGCCGATTGCACGGTTGACTCCAATAAAATTACTCAACTGGCTTGGCGGCCGCTGATGCAAGTCATGGCCGAAGTCGGCGGTTCCGATACGGCCGATAAATATTTGCCGCGGGCCGGCACGTATTATCCGCAATTGTTTGAAGCGCTGGAGAGCGAAGCCGGCATCATGGGGCTGTAATGCCAGTCATGCCCGATGCTGTCCAAGAAGTAGACGAACACGACAAACTCACCGGCCGCGTATTGCCGCGCGCTGTAGTGTGCGACGGCACTAGTATGGTGGTGCACCGCTGCGTAGCCGTGTACGTGTTTGACACGCAGGGCAGGGTATATATCCAGACGCACAAAAAGAGCGGGCTGTTCGATCACTCGGTCGGCGGCCATGTCGATGCCGGCGAGAATTACGCAATCGCCGCCCGGCGGGAGACCGAAGAAGAGTTGGGGATAGCCGGAGTGCCATTCCATGAGTTGGGTACGGGCATACTATCCAACGAGCCGACTCGCCGGCATATGTTTGGCGTGTACGAGTGCTATCCAATAAAAGATTGGCGGTTCGTGCCGAACGACGAAGTCGACGAAATTATACCGATGGCTATGGATGACCTGGTGAAAATGGTACAGAGTGCGCCGGAGCGTTTTACGAGCGGCTTCATTAATGTACTCAAGTTTTATCTCAAGCAAAAGAAGCTGCCGTACGAGGTATTCGTTAACGGTTAGCGGGGTAGCGGCGGGATAGGCAGTATAATATCGGCGCAGTCGTCGCTTAGTTCTATGCCCCGCAGCTGCGCCCACCTGACCTTGCCAATCACCAGTTGGCCTATCTTAGCGGCTTCATCTTCGCTGATGATGTCCTCATCAACGGATTGGTATGTCTCGTCTATGACCATGGTGAGTGCAACGTAGGCCGGCTGTTCTTGGGGCAGGTCACGGGAGTTCAGCCGGATACCGGCTATCAGTACCGCCTCGCCGCCAATTACCTGTGCCTGGCAAAAAACCGAAGGCACCAGCTCGCGGCCGGCAGGGAGTTCCGATGCCATCATAACGGCCTTTGAAAGCAGGCTGCTGCCGTCATTTGCGCCATCCCCATTCAAAACGGAAGTGGCCGCTGCTTCGTGTTTTGCCCAGGCGTCGAGAATCGCCAGATTCGCCATTTCGGCCTCAGTTAGCCCACCAGTGAAATCCAGTTCCAACAAGATAGGATCCATACATAAACCGTACACGCTTCTTACGGTGTTAACAAGGTGATATCCATCACATGTTAAGTATCCGTACTATCTTGTGGCGGTGTTACACTGAATAGATACAAAGCGTATGAAGGGGATGATATGGCAGACACAGAACTCGTTTCGCAAGTAGCGGCAAAAGCAGTGATCGTCGGCATTGACGGCAAGATTTTAATGTTGCGCGAGGCTGCGACTTACAAAGATGGCACCCATACCGGCAAATACCATATGCCCGGCGGCCGCCTAGAAAAAGGCGAGTCATTTTTAGACGGCCTTGCTCGTGAGGTTCGTGAAGAAACCGGACTGCGTGTTGAACCTCAGTTTCCGCTTCATGTCGATGAGTGGCGCCCTGTAATTAAAGGTGTGCCGCACCACATAATCGCGGTGTTTATGTTGTGTAAGCTGCAGGGAAGCGCTGACGCCGTGGTCAGCGATGAACACGACGAAGCAGTGTGGGTTACGCCGGCCGAAACCGCCGCCTACGAGCTGCTACCGGAAGATCGTTTGGCGGTGGACGCCTACATCAACCGTGTACTTCCACAGTAGTAGTGTGTGGTAAAAACTATTGCAATTAAGTACCTATTATGGTATTGTTTATTACGCACTGAGAGGTGTTAACGATATGAGATACTTTTTAGGATTTCTAGCCGTAGTCGCGCTGATAGTAGCAGTATTTATACTGGTGCTAAAGGGTTTTAGCGGCCCGGCAAAACCCAAGAATGCCATCACGCTGTCAGATTATGCTACCAGCCAAACGGTTGTCAGCGTCACCGTCGATGGCCCGGTTAACGCCGACCAAAAACACGAAGCATACCGCATTACCATTGGCCGCGACGCCAACGTTATCGAAGTTATGCATGGCTACAAGTATGAAGTCGTTAATGCCCAAACGTACGCCAGCAACAGCGAGGCCTACACTAACTTTTTGAAGTCCATACAATTACTGGGCTTTACCAAGGGCGACCCGGACCCCAAGAAAGCCGACCCCCGTGGCTACTGCCCGCTTGGCGACCGCATCATCTACCGGATCGAGACCGGCAACGAAGACGTCCAAAAGTATTGGACAACGACATGCAACGGCGGTACGTTCAAGGGGAATTCAGCGACTATCCGCAGTTTGTTCATCAAGCAGATCCCCGACTTCCCAAAAATCACTACCGGCATGCTGCTGTAGTTTAGCCGATTCTGAACACCAGCCGCTTGGTTGTACTAGCGGCTTTTTGTATGGCCGGCGTACGCAGGCGCAGGGTATTGGCTAGTGCGGCGCTGGCGACCGTGATAATTAGCGCAGTGTCGCCTTGCAGCCCAACGCTGGACTCGGAATTAAACTGCTCAGCGATGTAGCGCTTTACGGCCTGGACTTCGTCCGGTTCTTTTATTGTGTAGCGTCCGAGCAGGTCCCCAAGGCTTTCCATACCTGTAACTATACCAGCCTGACCCTCAAAAAGGGTAGCCTGTTGTTTGACATAACCGCAATAAAGTAGTACATTATGTTTAAGGTAAATTCATTATAATTTAATATGACCGTTGAAATATCACAGCAACCTTTTCTGCTGGCAGTTGGACTGCCAGAGTTAGCGCTCCTGTGCGAGCGCGCTACCAGCGAGCTGCCGGCGCCATTACAGCCTATCCATGACGCCGCGCTGCGCGTCCGTGAGTCGACTCAAGCACTCCAGGGTCCGGACATTGAACCCCTGCCAGAGCGCTCAGTTGCAGAGATACTGGCCGGTTTAGAACCGCAAGAGCCGGAAGCGCATCCGCCGCTTGACGAAACGGTCGCCGGTGCGTTCTCGCCCTTTGACCTGGAAGCGGACGATGCAGTGCCAATGAATAAAACAGAGCTGGCAGACACTTCGGCAGACGACGAAGACGACCAAGCTTATAAAGCCAGTCTCTATAGATTACAGATGGCGCTGACTGAAGAGTCCGACGCGCGCGTTGTTCGTGAGCAGCTAGTCGAGTTGCGTGCTCATGCTCAGGAACATCCGCCGCATTTTGGTCCGGTACAACGACCTATCGTGGCGCTGGCCTTAGCCCGGCTGGCCCGCGAAGATCCGTATGCCGCCGAAGTGCTGGCCGCCGCATCTGCGGGGAGCAGGGCTGAATTCGCACACGCCAAACACCGTGTGACCGGTACGATTGGCGCTATCCTTGTTGCCACCCGCGCGCTGCGATTATTGTAGAATAGGGCTATGCCCGAACTCCCTGAAGTAGAAACTGTCCGCATTGGCCTTTCAGCGTTGCTGCCAGGCCGCCGTATTGCAAAAGTGTGGCACGACTGGCCCAAGGGTTTTCCGAACGCTCCAGCGGACGTCGCGGCCTTTGTAGTGGACGCAGACGTCGTTGCGGTCCGTCGCCGGGCCAAAGTGCTGATTATTGACCTTTCCAGCAAGTACTCTCTGGTTATTCATTTAAAGATGACCGGCCAGTTAGTATTTAGGAGCCAGACCGAACGTTTTGGCGCAGGGCACCCCAATGATAGTTTGGTAGGTGATTTACCGGATAAATCCACGAGGGTTGTGCTGACGTTTAGCGACAGCAGCAAGCTGTTTTTTAACGACCAGCGCAAGTTCGGCTGGATGCGGCTGCTGCCGACGGTCGAAGTCGAACAGCTCGATTTTTTCCAAAAAGTCGGGCCGGAGCCGCTGGCCGATAATTTTACGGCGGCGGATTTCATCACGCGTTTGCAGCGCCGCAGCAAGAGCGGCGTTAAAGCCGTGCTACTTGACCAAACCGTCATAGCCGGCATCGGCAATATTTATGCCGACGAAAGCCTGTGGGGCGCCAAGATTCACCCCGAAACAAAGGTGGCTGACATACCGCCGGCTAAGCTTACGGCGCTCTATACCGCCTTGCTCGGCGTACTGAAATTGTCTATCGAAAAGGGCGGTTCAACCGACCGCAATTATGTGAACCACGAAGGCCGGCGGGGCAGCTACCTAACGTTCGCCAACGTTTTCCGCCGCGAAGGCCAGCCGTGCCCGCGCTGCGGTACAACCATTATCAAAATGCGCGCCGCCGGCCGCGGCACGCACATCTGCCCGCACTGCCAACAACGGTAGTTTACAAATTATAGACTCTATGAGAAAGTAATACGTTGTTAGTGACTGTAGACGGCGACTATCCCTATAAACCCTAAGATTCCCGGATATTGAGATAATTATGAGTATGTTTGAAGCGAGCGAAACGCAGGGCCCGTTCCGGCACCTGCCTATAGGTGGGGAGTCGCCGGGAACGGTCATTAGCGATGGTATGTTTGGCGGCGAATATGAGGAGCCGCATAGTGCGC
This sequence comes from Saccharimonadales bacterium (SeqCode), assembly GCA_035996265.1. Taxonomy (GTDB): domain Bacteria; phylum Patescibacteriota; class Saccharimonadia; order Saccharimonadales; family UBA4665; genus PMNU01. The sequence goes on along the minus strand of DASYJQ010000016.1, from coordinate 3,165 downwards.
TATCCGACATAGATGCTGATTCGACGCTTATTACCGCATCAGACGACGGTGCAGAGAGTGATCTTCCGCCGCAAGTCCGCGCCGCCGACGAACAACCCGCGCCAGAATCGGAGCCCATTGGGTCATCGGTTGAGCCGACCGCAGAAAATGGCGACGGCCCGCCGCTGCTATGGGCAGCCTCGTCAGAAGCAGCCGTGCCGGCAGAGCAGCAAGCCGATAGCTTGGGCGACTCAACGGAGGATGAAATTGCTGAACCGCCAGCTTTGCCTCCAGCCGCTGCGGGCGCCGCAGCCGTGGCCGTAGCGGCGGCCAGTGAAAGCGAGCCGGATGTTACCCAGACTGCACCAGCCGATGCGACATTGCCAGTAACCCCCGCTGATGGTCCGATTCCCCAGGGTGAGCTTACCGAGCCGGGAGCTATCCCTGTAGCCGAGGCAAACGAACCGGCAACCGTCCAAGAGCAAGTTACCACCGTACTCACCCTCGACGATACTGAATTCGCCGCCCAGCGCGACGATTTTATCGCGGAGCGATTGGCGGCGATACAACCTACCGAACCAGTGCCCGAAAGGTTTGGTTTCCTTGAGGGTACCCACCAGGGTTTTTTGACAGAAGAGACGGCCTTAATACCTCAGGGTACTTCCGGGTCAACTATTATACTCGACGACCCGGGAATATACGCCCCGGCTCTTGATTGGGGTAAAGAGATTTACGGCAGACTTATCAAGCAGGGCAAAGAGCCGGACGTGGCATATCGTACGGCTGCTGTGTACGCCGCCCAGTTCGCCCAGCAGGATTATTTCGGGAATGTCCACAACAGTAGCGAGGCCAGTGCCGAGCGTGAACGCATGGTTTGGGAGGGTGTAATTCTTGGCTCAGAAGGTCAAACCTACTCAATTGCCGATTTCAAAGGCCGGGCGGCCTGTATGGAGCGAGCGGCCGTAGCTAACAACGTTATGCAGTTTTATGGTTTTAGCCCGGTTCTAGAGGTTGGAGAAATGCAGTATGGCGATAATCCCAGAGAGCTACATGCCTGGCTGACCATTAAAAACAGTCAAGGTCTGGAAATGGCTTTCGATGTCACTAACCCGCATTTATCTCTCCTGCCAGATGGCGCGCTGCAGACTAAACCGGCCCTGTATCCCGTTAACCCGACAGCTTCGACGCGCACGATGACAGTTACCGGCGTCCGGCAAGAGGCCGGGATTGTAGATGGCGCCCATGTGCATCTTGACGTCCCTGTTAGATTCAAGACCGGCGATGACGGCCGGGAACTCCACCCCTCTTAGTGTGCTTATTCGTTGGCGAGCTTGTCAAAAATAACCGGCAGGTCTTCGATTTTGCCGTGCAGCAAGACGGGCGTCATGCCCTTTAGCTCTTCTTCGAACGGCGTGTCTTCGGGGTACTCGTTGATAATAAAAATCGGTTTGTCCATGTGGAAGGCGAGGGCCATTTCCATGAGTACGTTCGGGCCGATGTAGTTCTGCTTGCCGTGCTTTTCGTAGTTGAGCACCAGGATGGCGTCGGCTTTTTCGACTTCGTCAAAGTGGGCGCGCATGAGTTCGCCTTTTTTGCCGTAGTCGTTGGGGTCGGCAAACCACGTTTTGTAGTGGCTGACTTCGTAGTCGCCTGATTCTTTCATCTTGGTAGCCAACTTGGGGACGATGACGTCAACGCCCAATTTTTCCAATTGGTCTTTCACGTCGTTAGCCTGGCGGTAAAAGTTGCAGCTGGAGCAAATAGTAACGAGTGGTTTTGCGGATGTATTCATAGGGCAATGGTATCATACATACACAATGATTGTGACAATAACAGGGAGTAATGATTTTGCCCGGACGCAGGAGCTTAAAAAGCTCGTTACGGCGTTCGTCGCAGAGCATACCGATATGGCCCTGGAGCGTTTTGACGGCGAAGAGGCCACGGCTGCAAGCATGCAGGGCGGCGTCGCCTCGATGCCATTTTTAACGGCTCGTAAGATGGTCGTTTTACGCGAGCCAAGCAAGCAAAAGGCTTTTACCGAACACTTTACCGATATCCTCAAAGAGGTCGCCGACACCACTGATTTGATTATCGTTGAACCAAAGCTCGATAAGCGCCTAAGTTACTACAAGACGCTTAAAAAAGAGACCGATTTTAAAGAATTCAACGACCTTGACGCCAACGGCTTGGCGCAGTGGGCGGCCGGTTACGCCAAAGAAAAGGCTGGCAGCCTGAGTACTGCTGACGCCCGTATACTGGTTGATCGCGTCGGCCCCAACCAGCAGCTGCTGTCGGCTGAACTGGAAAAGCTTTTGGCCTACGATCCGGCGATTACCAAGCAGGCCATCGAACGGTTGATTGAACCGATGCCCCAGAGCACTGTCTTTGAATTGCTAGACGCCGCTTTCGCCGGCCGCGTCAAGCGCACCATGGAGCTATACCATGAGCAGCGCGCCTTAAAAGTTGAGCCGCAGGCCATCATCGCCATGCTCGGCTGGCAGCTGCACGTGTTGGCGGTAGTCACCAGCGCCGGATCGCGCAGCCCGGATGTCATCGCCCGCGAAGGCAAGCTCAACCCGTATGTCGTCCGCAAGACCCAGGGCTTGACCCGCAACTTGTCATTGGAACGGGTCAAACAAATGATCGACGGTTTACTGGCCTTGGACCGCAAATTGAAGTCCGTTTCGATTGATGCCGACGAAGCGCTGCAGCTGTACCTTATACAACTTGCGAACAGATAGAAAACACATATACTGCTATTGCTAATTTAGCTAATAAGTGCTATAAATTAGATACTATGGCACGTCAGGATGAATTCTATGATTTAGGATATTTGGACGACTTGCGCGCAGCCAGAGACGCGGATCCGGGCGTGATGCCCGGCGACCTAGCAACCAATCCGGCCGAGCAAGCCGATGATCTGCGCCGTGATTTTGCCCAGGCGCCACACTCCGGCCTGGAGATGGCCGGTCCTTACGTCCAGTCATTTTACGGCGACGATTACGCTCCCGACGCCAGCTTACCCCGCTGGTTGGGCAATGCCACTGATGACCATGTATTACACTTTCAGCGCTTGCACGCCGACGTCCGCGACGGGCTGCAAGGCAGCCCTGCCGTGCAGCGCGCCTTCCAAGCTGAACAGCGCCACTTTCTAGATGGTATCGGACGGGGGATTAGCGACGGCTG
>DASYJQ010000015.1:0-6576 GCA_035996265.1 Saccharimonadales bacterium (SeqCode) | reverse complement strand
CCATACACTATGGCTGTCGATTCGCTTTATGCCCTCTTTCCGTAAATATTTGGGTAACTGGGGGCTGGTTAAGCTGATGTTCAGCCTGATCCCGGACGGCGCCATGCTGCTACGCGGCATCCCCAAGCTAATCTTGCTTATCGAATTCAACGGCCAGACCCAGCAGGAAGTCGACGATAAAATCGATGCCATGAAGGACGACCTCAGGGGCTACCACATGGCCATGGAAAAAGACGACACCGTCGGCAAGAGTCAAAAATTTTGGATTATGCGCCGTCAGAGCTTCAACCTGCTGCGCTCCAAGGTTAAAGACAAGCACACTGCCCCGTTCATCGACGACCTGGTCGTCAACCCGGAGCACCTCACCGAATTCCTGCCTAAGATCCGTAAGATTATCAAAAAATATAATCTGTTAGCCACCATTGCCGGCCACATGGGCGACGGTAACTTCCACATCATCCCGCTGATGAAGATCGAAGAAAAAAGCGAGCGCGCCAAACTGTTGCCGGCCATGAAAGAAGTCGACGAACTGGTTTTGAAGTATAAGGGTTCGTTATCCGGCGAGCACAATGATGGTTTAGTGCGCGGGCCATGGCTGGAGCAGCAGTTCGGCAAGGAAGTCCTCAAGATTTTCAAACAGACCAAGCATATATTCGACCCGGAAAACATCTTTAACCCGCACAAAAAGTCCGACGCTGACTGGGATTATAGTTTCTCGCATATCCGGCAGAAGTTCTAGGCTAGCCAGCAGTGTCTGGGCTTGTCTTTCTAGGCAACCTAGTTCACAATCCCCCGGCAAACATAAAGCTAGGATGATAGGATAAGAGCATGACCGAAGACGTAGCCGCGGATCTAAAGCAGTTTATAACAGGGATTATTACGCAGCAGACAGCAGACATACGGCAGGATATTTGCCGCATAGACAGAAGGCTGGAAAATCTGGATACTAAAATAGGCGGCGTTGAATCTAAGGTAAGCTCCCTGGAAGCTAAAATAGGCGGCTTGGAAATCAGGATAGGTGGTCTAGAAACTAAGGTATATTCCCTGGGAACCAAAACAGACTCCTTAGAGAATAAGATAGACAATGGGTTTGCAGCCATCGCTGATGCGCTAGAAGACATTAATAACGCCAATGAGGTACAGTTAAATCAGCACGGCAAACGCCTTACCCGCCTTGAGCGGAAGGTCTTTAAAGAGGATTACCATGGGCCTATTAGACAAACTTGAAACCATATTGCAAGAACGGCTCGTTACTAAGGCACCGGTTAAGATTCCGCCGCGCAGCCGGAAGATGCTGGCTACTTCGTTGTGGTGGATCGCCCTGCTGGCGGCGGTTGCGGCGTTATATTCGGCTATCACCCTCTGGCAGTGGGGTCACCTATCGGTCCGCCTGAGTGATGCCGTTACCTACACGACGGCATATGTGCACCACTTGGGTTTGTTCTACTATTTGACTATCGCCAGTATGGCGGTTGTCGCCTTGTTGCTGCTCTTGGCCGCTCCTAGTCTTAAGCCGATGAAAGAATCCGGCTGGAAGCGGGCGTACTGCGCGCTGCTAGTGCAAGCACTGAGCGCTGTGCTCTTATTGTTTGCCGATGGCGGCGGGCTGGTTGATTTTTTGGGTGCGGCGGTCGTCACAATTGCCGGCGCTTACCTGTTGTTCCAAGTACGCGGCAGCTTTATCGCCGCCCACCCACGCCACGATGGTGCACAACGCAAGCCATACGGTAACGATGACGCTGGCGACAAGCCGGCCGCTACCGGCGCCGAAGAAGAAACTGAAGAAAAAGAATAGCACCAAAATCAACACAACAAAAAACACACCCGCGAACGAGTGTGTTTTTGAGCGTAGTTCCTGAGAACTTAGCGCTTCTGCTGTGGGCGAGCTTCGCTTACAGCGATAGAGCGGCCAGCAAGGTCTTTGCCGTCCATACCCTTAACTGCAGCCTGAGCTTCTTCTTCAGAACCCATTTCAACAAAACCGAAGCCCTTGCTACGGTTGGTGTCGCGGTCAACGATGACCTTTGCTGACACAACTTGTCCGAAGGCTTCAAAAGCCTCTTTAAGTTGATCGTCGTTTACGTTGTAGCTCAGTGAGCCAACAAAAAGCCTGGTAGCCATTGTTCTAGCTTATCCTCTTTCTTCACCGAGGTAAGCTGACAGTGAACTGCCAGTTAGCTGCTTCCTCAAGCGATACTATTAATACATTGCTAGAAAACTGTTACATGCAGCAGCATATTTCTAGCAATTGCAGTATATCACGCGTACGATGCTTTTACATAGCATCAAATACAAGCGCTCATGCTTTATTATAGAAGGATGAATGTTTCCCTGTTTACTCGGCAATCTTCCCGGCTATTTATGGCTGCTATGGCGGCTTGCATCGCCGGGCTGTGCTTTGGTTGGTGGGTGTTGAGCGATAGCGCTGACCAGCCGCTAGCCGGCCCTATGACTGTCCATAACCGTCCGCACCGGCTTACAGGGACGCCGCCTAAGCCTTATGAGTTCCCGGGCGGCGGCCGGACGTTGGCCGGCGCCTACCGCCTGGTCGCCTTATATGGCTCTCCGGATACGCCGGCGCTTGGCGCGCTAGGTGAACAGCCTGTTCCGGCTTCTATTGAGCGCGTTAAGGGTATCGCCAGGGCTTACCAGCCATTATCTGCTGAACCAATGCTCCCGGCCTTTGAGATCATCGCTACGGTGGCCTCTGCCACGCCCACCGACAACGGCGATTACTCGCGTGAGACTGATGCTCGCACGGTTCTGGCTTGGGTGCAGGCCGCCAAAGAGGCCGGCGTATATGTCGTATTGGATATTCAGCCGGGCCGCAGTAGTGTTTTGGCGCAAGTTAAGCAGTACGAGGATGTTTTGCGCTTGCCGAATGTCGGCCTGGCGCTCGACCCGGAATGGCGGCTCGGCCCGTCGCAGCTGCCCTTGCAGCAAATCGGATCGGCCGGCAGCGCCGAAATTAATGAAGTGTCCGGGTGGCTGACGGCGTTAATCCGGCAATACAAACTGCCGCAAAAGTTGTTCCTGCTGCACCAGTTCCGCCTGACGATGCTGCCTGATCGCCAGAATATCGACACGTCACATCCCGAACTCGCCTATGTCATCCAGATGGACGGCCAAGGTACGCAGCCTGCCAAACAAAGTACGTGGCAGGCGATTATGGCCAACCCCCCGGCTAGTACGGTGTTTGGATGGAAGAATTTTTATTATCAGGATAGTCCGATGCTGGATGCGGCGGCTACCATGAGCATCACGCCAAAACCGTGGTATATTTCATATCAGTAAGCACGCAGTTTGGTTACAGTTAATACACTAGTCATAACCCAAGGAGGATACATGCAATCACTCGACGACAACGCCAATAATGAAGAAAAACAGGAAAAACTAGACCAGGATTTTGACAAGCCATTTTCCGAACCGACCGACATACCGGGCCAAGGAAAAGTGGCCCGCGATGATCCGTCACTCGACACCGATGTCGACGAAGACGAATGGTACAGCGAAGGCCGGGCGAATGCCAGCGGCAGCGACGCCTCCGACAACAGCGGCAAGCAAAAGACCTAGATCCCTATAGGCCCTTGCCGCCGGTTACGTACGACCGGCTAGAACGCGCCGCTGAGTTCGTTAAATTCAGACCCGCGGATTTTGAACGAAACCTGATGAAACCGTTTGTATACTTTTGTAGCTTTTACATGACCGAAGGTTTTTTGTGCCCTATATGATTTTGACATATGCTCCCCTTGCACATTATTAGTTATTTTGGCGCCTAGAGTTCTTGGCTCAGATCAGGAAATTCCTGCCCCTTACGACCTAAGAACTTGTGGATCCGGGTACGTAACTCTTGTTCGTTTAACCTGCCCATTGCTCGCCCCTCCTCTTACACCCTCATACTACAAGGTCTTTAATCGGCAAACAGTAAGCAAACATGCAATAAAACTGTAATAATTTTCATACTTCGTTCACCTTTAGCCTGCGATGATAGAATAGATACAGAACTACTGTAAGGATATACATGGAAGATATAATTACCGCTATTCGGCCGATGGCTGTAGCCCGAACGTTTAAGAAACGCAGCATACTGCTCTACCAGGGTGAGGCGCCCCGTGCCGCCTTTGTGGTATTGAGCGGCGTTATCAAGGCTTACTCGCTTAATACTGCCGGCGAAGAGCAGATCGTGTCGTTCTACGTGCGCGGCGATACGTTCCCGGCCCCATGGATATTCAATAAAGCTTCCAGCACGCTTTACTACTATGAATCGCTGACAGACTGCGAAGTCCTGGCTTTGTCCAAAGAGGACTTGCGCGAGGTTTTGTACAGCAAACCGGAATATATCGCCGCCACGCTCGACTACTATGTGACGAACTATACCGGTTTGTTGATGCGCGTTACCGCTTTGGAACAGTCCCGCGCCAGCGAAAAAATTATGTTTACCCTGTATTACCTACTCTTCCGGTACGCCAAAGAAGGCCGCCCGGGTATATACACCCTCAAATTACAACTTACCCAAAGTATTATCGCCAGCCTTGTCGGCCTGACGCGCGAGACTACCGCTACCGAACTAGGCAAGCTGCGCCGCCAGAAGATTCTCAGCTATAATGCGCAGCAGTACACGGTCAACAAACAAGCGCTGGAACGCTCTTTAGGCGAAGATAACTTCGCCGATATAAAAATTTCCTAGTTCTTGGTTTAATTACCGGCAAGCGTATTTTCGACGACCTGTAGCAGCTCCTTGGGTGATGCCCAGGCTTTAAGGATGTACCGTTCAGCGCCTAAGCGGTAGGCTTCGTCAATTTCTTTTTGCATGTCGTAATTGCTAAATACAATAACTTTAACGTCAGAGTGTTTTTTCAACAGATCGTAATGTTCCAGGAATCCAATGCCGTCCATGCGCGGCATGCGCAGGTCGAGCAGTATAAGCGTCGGTTCAATTTTAGATGTTACTTCGAGGGCTTCCTGGCCGTCAAACGCCGTAAACACTTCGTAGCCACTTTTTTCCAGGATCATCTGGTAAGCTTCATTTAACGAACGTTCGTCTTCGACAATAAGTAAAGTAGCAGATGATTTGGCTTTTTTGGTGGTCATTATGATTCCTAATTTATGCCAATAGTATACCGTAGGTCGGCACTGATTCTGTTAGATTTTTCATAGTTGTTTAATTTTCGTTCATGGGCAGTACGATTGTGAATATCGATCCGCTGCCCGGTTGTGAGGTTAATTCGATGTGACCGTCATGGAGTTCGACTAGATGTTTCGCCAGGTATAGCCCGATGCCGGTGCCGCCAACCCGCAGGCTCATTTCGTTGGGTAAGCGCGAAAATTGCTTGAATAGTTTTTCGATATCGGATTGGGCGATGCCGACGCCGGTATCTTTGATGCGGATGTATATAGTAGTGTCGTCGTGGCGCATGCGCACGCTTATCTCTCCGCCGGCCGGTGTGTATTTGATGGCGTTTGACAGAATATTTTCGATAGCCATGCGCAAGGTGTGGCCGTCGACAGTGGCGATCAGCGGTTTTTTGGGCAACTTCAGTAGCAGGCGGTGGCTGGCCTCAGCGAAGTCGGGCCGCTGTTCATTAATGATATCTTCGATGAGTGAATTAAGATCGGTTGGCTGCTTGGCGAGCACGATCCGGCCGGAGTCAATTTTGGCGAGATGCAGGATTTCGTTGATAACACTTAGCTGGCGGTCGTTGCTGGCATAGGCTTTTTCTAGCAACGTCTTTTGGGCGGCAGGTATCCTACCGGCAAAGCCTTGTAAAACCATACCCAAATATTGCTTGACGCCGGTTGCCGGAGTGCGCAGCTGGTGTGACGCCAGCGACAATAGCTCGTCTTTGGCCAGTTCGACGGCCTGCTCTTTTTGAACGGCGAGTTCCTGGGAGCGTGAACGCAGCAGCAATAGCACGACTAACCCGATAAGCCCGGCGGTAAAGGCGCCGGCGAACACGACTGATACCGGGCGGCGCAGCTGAACCTCGCTTACCAGGCCGGTGCGATCAAACACATATTCGATATTCCAGGTCCGGCCATATAGTGACTTAGCGCGGGTGACGTGCAAGGTGTGCGGCCGTTTGTTTACAGGGGCGAAATGCGCCGACTGGTACAGCGCGGTTGTATCGCTGCCGACTGTAACGCGGTAGCCGCTGTCCTTGTTGTCTGACGTGCCGTCTATGCCGCCAAAGAATAAATCACCACGGAAACTGGCGTAGGTAAAACCGCGTATAGCCGCCTGCCGCTCGCTAACAGTAACGGCCGGCAATGTCTGGTCGTAGTACGGCACGTACATGACAAATCCGTTGTAACGGGCTTTTTCTTTCAGCGGTGCGATAGTTGCCCGTTTGGTGATTGACGTCATGCCGGTGTCGCGTGCGCGGAAGAGCGTATAGGTGCGGTCTGCATCATCCAGTGCGTCCAAGCCATAACTTGGCGTTGTTTTTAGAGCGATAGCCTTGGTGTACACTAGCGGCGCGTAGAAGCCCTTGTCGGCGGCCAGGGGATGTACGGCGTAGTCGGTATAACCCTGTGCCTGCATGTACGCGTTAAAACTCTCGACATCAGTGGACGGCA
>DASYJQ010000014.1:0-2260 GCA_035996265.1 Saccharimonadales bacterium (SeqCode) | reverse complement strand
TGCCGCTCCGGTGGTTCCACCGTCGGAAATGTTGGTTAGGTTGCGGTTGAATACGTAGTTTGCGTTCACGGTGAGGCCCTTGGCGTAGCGACGTTCAAAACTAAACTGCGCCGCGTGATATTCGGATGCGCCCGTAGCCGTAAAGTAATTTATGACAGTCACATTCGGCAATACCCCGGAATAAACCAACGGTCTAAAGGGGCCAGCGGGGCTCGGTGCCGGAATGTTGATATTAGGAGCGTATTGCAAATGCCGGCCGACTTGGCCTACATAACCGGCGCTCACAACGTTGGAGCCAAATTGCTTTTGGACGGTTAGGTTCCATTGCATGATATACGCCTGCGGATATTCTGTATTTTTCGCTCCCATGACGCCGGGGAGTTGATTGTTTAGCGCCGGTATGGTGACTATAGGAGCTCCCTGCCGAAGCAGGCCGCTACCGGCCGGGCACGGCGTTTGCGAGTTGGCTGAAGTTGTGCAATTGATGGTCTGCGCAATAAAGGGTATGTTTAACAGGTTCACGGCACCCGAGCCAAAGTCTTGCACGAAACGGCTCATGCCGAACCCGCCGCGAACTACCAAACCCTTGCGCACGGTGGCGGCAAAGCCAAAGCGGGGCTCAAAATTAGTCCAGTAGGATTTCACCCCAGCTGCGCCGCTAATCTGAAATGGATTGCAGCTGGCAGGCGTACACTTGCCGGCAAGCGCCGGGTCGAAGTTGGAACGCTGACCCTGGGCCGCGGTAAGGGGACTGAAATGACTCCAGCGCATGCCGATATTAAGCGTGAGCCACGGTTTTACGTGCCAGTCGTCCTGCGCAAAAAAGCTGGGCTCCCACACGCGCAGGTACTGGCGCTTTTGATTTACCTGCCTCTGGATCTGATCAGGCTTTCCCTGGATGAGATTTTCCAAATTTATTAGCGGAGTCTGCGTGAATTGAAAGTACCCCATGCCTTGGGTGTTCTGATAGTAGTTGAGCTGTCGGCGAATCATGCCGGCCCCAAATTTAATGTTGTGTGCCCCTCGGGTCCATGTTAAAGAACCCTGTTCCTGGAACACATTGTTGATGTCCAGAATGGGAACGAACCGGTCGTCTCCCAGAGTGACTCCGCTTCCTACTCCAACGAAGCCGGTTAGCTGCACCGTGGCTAGCCCCGAAATCTGGTCGTCCACGTCCGTGTTGGGCATTCCGAATTTGGCGCTAGCGTTCGTCCCTATGTTGGGAGAGACGGTGTAAAGGTGAAGTCGGGTAAAGGACCCTTTCACTTCCAAGACCATTGTGGGGCTAATAATATGCACAAAATCCGCCATGTATCCGTGCGAATTCGCGTTGGATGCACCCGGGAAGATTCCGCCGCCCGCGCTAACGTCTAGGCCATCCACGTTCACATTTGGAAACAGGGCTGGTTGCGAGTTGAACGTCGGGTTGTAAGAGAAGCGCCCGAACATGCTGTCCCGGTCGGAGAAGCGATGATCCACACGCGCGTCGTAGGTGGTGCTGTTGTAAGTCTTGTTCACGTTCGCGCTGTAATTATTTTGAATCGAGTTCGGCAAGCCGGTATTAGGCTTAGGCCACAACTTCCAATACTTCAGAGCTACAGGATCAAGCTGGTTCTGCGTAAAGACATGCCCACCCGGCTGATCGCTGAAGTTTCCGGGATTCGCCAATTCAAATGCGGTAGGCGTCGACAACAGGCCGGTCGGCACGCCCTGCACGATTCTCAATGCCTCATAATCGCCGAAGAAAAACGTCTTGTCCTTCCGGATCGCGCCACCCAGGGACCCGCCGTACTGATTCTGGCGATATTTGGGACGCGGCACGCCAGCTTTATTGGCGAAGAAGTCGTTGGCGTTGAGCTTGTCGTTGCGCAAGAATTCGTAAAGATTCCCATGCAACTGATTGCTCCCTGATTTCGTCAGCAGGTTGACCACGGCCCCTCCGGCGCGGCCCACTTCCGCCGGGTAAGTATTGGTGTCGACCTTAACTTCCTGGATCATGTCGATCGAAGGCCGCATCAGGATGGTGGAGTGCTCACGCTCGTTGTTGTCCATCCCGTCGATTAACTGATTGTTAAATACTTCGTTCTGACCGTTCGCACTGGCGCTAGCGGTCTGGCGGCGCTCGTCGGGTCGTGTGCCGCTTAAAATCCCGTTGGACGGCCCCGGAACCACGCCCACGGTGCGTTGCACCAGCGTTACGTAGTTGCGTCCGTTCAATGGCAGATCCTGCACGGATTGTGCCGCGACCACGGTCGACAAC
>DASYJQ010000013.1:0-1940 GCA_035996265.1 Saccharimonadales bacterium (SeqCode) | reverse complement strand
TGCGTAGTTGCCCAGTCGTCCCGCGGGATCAATGAAGCTTGGCGCGATCGGGTAAGTCCCCACCGGGCTGGCTGCTGTAGCGGCGCTGACGAATGTGGCGGTAATATTGTCGCCATTCTTTAGCCCAGTAATGGTGCCGCTGAAAGCGGGGTTTGGATCACCGTAGAGCCGGCTCGCACTATTTGCCGTTGCCGCCAATGGCGCCGGGGTCACCGTGAGAATTCCGTTGTTTGATATCACGGAGTAGTTCCCAAGTTTGGCTCCTGGATCGGCTAACGTGGCGATAATCGCATAGCTTCCCACCGGACTGGTCGGATCAGCCGCACTCGCAAAGGTTGCGGTGATGATGTCACCGTTTTTGAGACCGCTGACTGTTCCAGTGAAGGCCGGGTTTGCATCACCATACAAACGCGTGGCATTGGTTCCCGTAACCGTCAACGGAGCAGGATTTACCGTCAGAATGCCATTATTTGACACGACAGTGTAGTTTGCGAGTTTTCCTGTCGGGTCAGACAAAGTCGCCACGATGGCATAGCTTCCTGCGCTGCTCGCCGGTGTTGCCACCGTGGAATAGCTGGCGGTAATAGCATCGCCGTTCCGGATTCCCGTAATAGTTCCGGTCAAGGCAGGGTTGGGATCGCCGTACAGCCTCGATGCGTTGGCGGCTGTAACCGTCAGAGGCGCGGGATTGACTGTCAAAATCCCATTATTGACGGCCGTGACCGTGTAATTGCTCAGCTTTCCTGTTGGATCAACCAATGCCGGCACGATCGGATAGGTTCCCGGCGCGCTGGCCGCGGTCGCGGTTGTTGAATAGCTGGCAGTGATGTTGTCACCATTCTTAATTCCAGTGATCGTTCCTGTGAACGCCGGGTTTGGATCGCCATAAAAACGGCTGGCATTCGCCGCGCTCACCGACAGCGGTGCGGGATTTACGGTGAGTGTTGCGTTCACGAAAGTGACGGTGTAGTTACCGGCTTTCGCAGTTGGATCAACCAGGGTGGCCGTGATCGGGTAGGTTCCTATCGGACTTGCCGGACCCGCACTGGCATATGCTGCCGTGATGTTGTCGTTGTTCTTCAATCCGACGATCGTGCCGGTGAACGCGGGGTTGGGATCACCGTATAGGCGGCTTGCGTTATCAGCAGTCACGGAAAGCGGAGCAGGAGTTACCGTCAGGATTCCGTTGTTGACGACCACGCTGTAATTGGAGAGCTTGCCTGCTGGGTCCACCAGGGTAGGCACAATTGCATAAGTACCAACCGGGCTCGTCGGATCGGCGATGCTGGCGTACGTTGCGGTGATGTTGTCACCATTTTGAATTCCTGCAATGGTGCCTGTGAATACCGGGTTGGCATCGCCATACAGCCGGCTTGCACTGTCCACAGTCACTGTCAGCAACGCACCAGTCACCGTGAGGATTCCATTATTGGAAACCACGGTGTAGTTGGTGAGTTTTCCGGTTGGATCAGCCAAAGCAGGCACGATCGGATATGTGCCGACCGGACTTGTGGCTGTGGCGGCACTGGCGAATGTGGCTGTAATGTTGTCGCTGTTCTTTACTCCCACAAGCGTTCCGGTGAAGACAGGATTAGGAGCGCCAAATGCACGGGTAGCATTGGCAGCAGTTACCGTTAACAGCGCCGGGCTGACCGTGAGCGTGCCGTTATTGGTGCTGACGGTGTAGTTGCCAAGTCTTCCCGCCGGATCGGCCAGAGCGGGCACGATGGGATATGTGCCGATCGGACTCGCGGCTGTCGCCGTGCTGGAGTAAGTCGCCGTAATGTTGTCGCCGTTCTTGATTCCTGTAATCGTGCCGGTAAAGGTGGGATTTGGATCGCCGTAAATACGCGTTGTGCTGGCGGCCGTCACGGACAGCGGCGCCGGGTTCACAGTAAGTGTTCCGTTGCTTGAAGTGACCGTGTAATTGCCGAGCTTCG
>DASYJQ010000012.1:0-1816 GCA_035996265.1 Saccharimonadales bacterium (SeqCode) | reverse complement strand
GATGGACTTGTCGATTTCACCGGTCAGTAGGTCAACGGTACCGATAATTGCGTCGTAAATACGGCCTTCCAGCTTGTCGCGGCTTAAGCCGAACTTGAATACGAATTGACGGGCTTGCTTGTCATCGATGTTCAGGTTTTGGGCGGCGGAACGGATAACCGCTTCGGCGCCTGTAGGAATGGCGCGGGTCAGGCGCGGCGCGCCGTTCATCGTTACGACGATATCGCTGCTCTTGCTGCCGATGTCGATAACCATTTGCGGTTGCATAGAGTCCTGGGCGACTAGCGCACGGGTTAGGGCCAAGTTGTCCGGTTCAAAAGCGATAACGTCTAAGCCGATTGATTCCAACATATCCAAACGCTGCTCTACGAAGTCGTTCTCGACGCTGGATAGCAGCACTTCTACCTTGGTTTTATCTTTGGGGGAATCACCGATCACAGCCCAGTCAATCTTTGATTTTTCTAGGGGCGTCGGGATGAGCGAATCAGCTTGGTAACGGATAGCTTTAGATAGCTCGTTTGGCGGCAAGCGGTCAAAATCGACAACACCGGTAAATACCCGCTGGGATGGGATACCCACGGCGACATTGCGGGTGTTCATATGTGCTTGGTCGAGTAATTCTTTTATCACCTGCGCCAAACGTTGCTGGTCGGTTTTGGCGTCGCTTAGTACCAGCTTGCTGTCGACAGGCACGTACGCATAGCGCACCAGACTTTTAACCGGGCCGTTACCTCGCAACTGGACAACTCGTATAGCTGTCGTCCCGATGTCTAGGCCAAAAAATGACGATACCCCGTTTAGCAAACTCATGTTGCCTTGATTGTACCATAAGCACTATGGAGGGGTGCAAGCTCAGATTGCGAAATGTATGGGGAAAACTTATTCATACTACAGAATAGGCGGCAGGCTGGTTACGGAATCGTAATCGTTACCCGTCGTGTTGCCTGGAGGCATGGTCATCCATATTGCTGGGCTGTAATTAAAGACTTCGGCGGCATGACCAGTGGCGTCACCCCTCTCGTTGGCGGTACTCTGGCGCAACGTGCCGTTTACGCGTAGGAATTGTACTTGCCTGGCGACGAACGATCCGTTAACAATCAGTTGGTTCTTGCAATTGCTGAATGCTGTGCCGCCTGCGGGCGCCACGGCTGTAGCCGGCAACCCGATATTGGCGCAGGTGTAGATAATGCCGCCGGCCGCCCCGTTTGGCTGGGCGCTATATATGCCGTCGAGTTGCCGGACATTTTGGCTGACATAAATGTTGCCCCGGACGATCAGCTGGAAGTATGGTGCGGTCGTAGTCGTCCAGGCGCCGGGAAACTTGATGTCGCCGGTAATGAGCACGTTGCCATCGACGTACACGACAACTTTATTGTTGCCAACTACATTACCGCTGATTTGGACCGCTTGGCCCGCTGGAGCGGTGGCGGTATATGTGTTGGTCGCCAAACCGCCGACATTTACCGGGCTGGGCGCGTTGACAGTCGTACCCTTGGTGGCGAAGTAATTATTGGCGCACGGTACCGCCCCGAAACTGCCGCCAAAGTTGCCGCCCGCCGGCGTCGTATTGGCAAATGCCAAACCGCTGCCGGCTGGAGCGCCTCCGGTATTACCGAGGGCTGTGGCAAAGTCGTAGATCTGTTTCATGGCATAGGTAGCAAATTGCGCGCCGGCACCGGAATACGTGGGGTTCTCGTTGTTCCAGCTTACAACTGCTGCCTGCCCGTTTGTCGTACAAGTATTAGGCGCCGTCGCAAAACCGTTGCCGGCCGATACATCACCGCCATAGACGCGGACATAGGGTTTATTGGCAATC
>DASYJQ010000011.1:0-4066 GCA_035996265.1 Saccharimonadales bacterium (SeqCode) | reverse complement strand
TGTGTTGGTGCCGGGCGTCGAAAAAGTCATCAATACCGATGACGTCGGCAATCTTTACCAGCGCGTCGGCGTCGATAAGCACCGCGCCCAGCAATGAAGCTTCGGCCTCAAGGTTTTGAGGCTGTTGCGTGTTGTTACTCCCCTTGTCCATGTCCTACGATTCTAGCACTTCGGCGCCGCCGAAAATATTGCTTATGGCTGAAACTTCTGGCGTCGCTGGTGTTTGCGGCGCGGCGGCCGGTTGCGGTTTGGCAACGGTGTGGACGACAATTTCCTCTGGCGGCAGCTGCGGCGGGCCGGCTGCCGGCAAGTTGTTAGGGTCCTGTCCTTCGCCGACAATGCACTGGACGGCCAAGTCTTCGTTAGTGACGGAAGTGATGATGGTGGCGATTATTTCCCGGTTCTTGGTTTCTTGAATACGCTTTTGGTGGAAGGCATAACCAAACTCCAACACGACTTTTCCCGGTTCAAAGTGCGGCCGGGCGGTACGGATAACGCTGTACAGCGTGCTGTATTTGGACTTGACGGCCGCCAACACGGCCGGCCAGGCGTCGATGGTCAGCGTGGCGTCAGATGTGGCGGCGTACTCGGTTTCGGCGGGCGGCGTCAGCGCCGTGGGCTTGACGGCGGGCTTGTTGAATGTGCTGGGGTGCGGTTCAACCTGGACGGCCTGCGTAGCTGGTACGGCTTGGGATAGTGTCTTTTTGGCGGGCGCCGGTGCTTCGGGCTTGGCAGTTTTGGGGGCTACCGGTGTGGCGTTTGGCGCCAGGCCGGCTCCGATTAGGGCGATATCGAGTAGAGCGATTTCCAGGTAGGCGCGCGGATTGCCGGAAGACGGTACTTCGATAAGCTTAGCCAATAGCTGCATCAGCTGGTCTGACGGCAAGGCCGGTTTGCCTTCTAGTAGTCCGTTGCGTAGCGTGGCGCCGAGCTGCTTGGCAACTTGGGCCGAATCGTGCCCGGCGGTTTGCAACTGCAGCAGTAATTGGGCGACGGTGACCGGGTCATGCGCGGCAACGCCAGCCAGTAATGTTTCGATCAGTTCCTTCGGCGCAATGCCCAGCATGGCTTGTACATCGGCTAAGGTGACTTTGTCGCCGCTGTTACGAATTTGGTCAAGCAGGCTGATGCTGTCGCGGAACGAACCGTCGCCATGCGCGGCAATCAGGGCTAGGGCGTCGTCGGCAATGTCGATATTTTCGGCGGTCGCCAGTGTGCGCAGATAGCCGGCCACTTGCGGCAAGTCGACCGGTTTAAAGGCAAAGCGCTGTGTGCGGCTGATGATCGTTTCCGGCAGCTTGTGCGCCTCGGTGGTGGCTAGGATGAATACGACATGGGCCGGCGGCTCTTCCAAGGTCTTCAGCAAGGCGTTAAAGGCCTCTTTGGTTAACATGTGGACCTCGTCGATGATGTACACCTTGTATTTGGCGCTGGTCGGCGCAATATGTACTTTGTCGCGGAGGTCACGAATTTCGTCGATGCGGCGATTGCTGGCGGCATCGATTTCGATGATATCTAAATGGATAGAGTCGTCGGTGTAAGGAACGCCGTTGATCTCGTGCGCCAGGATGCGCGCAATACTGGTCTTGCCGGTGCCGCGCGGCCCGGTAAACAGGTAGGCGTGGCTGACAGTACCCTTTTTAAGAGCGCGTGTTAGCGCCGTTATAATGTGCTCCTGCCCGACGACATCGGCGAACTTTTGCGGCCGGTGCGTGCGGTATAAGGCCTGGCCCATTACTGGCCGGCTCCGTCACTTAAAGCGCTCTGAACAAAGATGTAACCCCTCACACTCATAGTTATATTCTAACAGAGCACGGCAAATCGGGGCGTTGTGAATTATGTGCTGGTTACAGCGCGGCTTCGAGTGCGGCCCACTCGGTGGTAGAATCGTCTTCGGGCAGGTTAACGCTAACCTGGTCGCCCGGCTTGGCCTTGAAGTACGTGACACTAGCCAGTAGGACACGGTAGTCTTTGTCGCCGACAGATACGAAGTAGTGGCCGTTCTCGAGTTTTAGGGCGCCAACCACCTGCTTGCGCGGAATCGGCCCAATTTGCTTGTATAGGAATGTGCCGTCGTCAGCGATGGTCAGTTTAAGAATGTCACCTTGGACGAGTTTGGACTTGCTGGCATAGTTCGCCGGGACCGGGTAGGTCTTGCCGTCGGAACCGACCATGTTCTGGCCATCAAAGACACCTTCAATTACCTTACCCAGATTTTCATCGCGGGTAACTGGTTGAACGTGCGCGTCATCGCCCACGAGGCTAATCAGCAGCTCATTTGCTGCACCTAAATTAGTTTCGGCCTCCTGGATCAACGCCCTCAGTCGTTTGATCTGTTTGTCTGGTACATCTGCCATGTCTGTGGTTGTCTCTCTATATAAGTCTCAAGTAGTGTTTGTTTTGCTACACTTACACATAAGCTTATCACGAAGATGAAGTCAAGTCAAAATGCACTTCCAGCCTGTGGATAATACAACAATAACAGCGGTAGGTTTGGTTTACATATTTTATGTAAAATGAACATGCGTTCGTCACTTTTTCATACGGGTATAACAAAAAACCCGCGCACAAAGCGCGGGTTTTTTGTTATACCAAATGGTATTTAGGCGAGTTCGACAACAGCACCGGCTGTTTCAAGAGCCTTCTTGGCGCTCTCGGCGTCTTCTTTCTTAGCCTTTTCGAGGACGGTCTTAGGTACACCGTCAACGATTGCCTTTGCTTCACCAAGGCCAAGACCGGTCAGGTCCTTAACAGCCTTAATAACAGCAACCTTCTGGGCGCCGGCGTCTTTCAAGACGACGTCCCATTCGGCTTTTTCTTCAGCGGCTTCGCCAGCGTCAGCGGCAGGGCCGGCAACAGCGACAGCTGCAGCAGCCGGTTCAATACCGTATTCATCCTTAAGGATGGTCTTAAGTTCGTTAACTTCCAAGACAGTCAAGCCAACGAGCTGTTCTGCGAATTTCTTCAAATCTGCCATGTGGGTAGATCCTTTCAAATACTTAGTTTAATTAGCTTGCTTTTGCTTCAATACCGTCAAGTAGGGCGTGCAAATTGCCGGAAAGGCCGTTTGTAACGTCGTGTACTGGCGATAGAAGTGTTGCAACAACTTGAGCGATAAGCTGTTCCTTGCTGGGCAAGGTGGCCAAAGCCTTAACATCATCGCTACTCAGGAATTTGCCTTCTGCAGTAATTGCACCGACAAATACGATGGTTGGGTTGAGCTTGGCAAACGCGGCAAGAGCCTGGGCGGGCGCAACTTCGTCTTCGCTGTTGAAGGCGTAGAGGAGCTGGCCGTTCAGGGCGCCGGTGTCAATGTCTTTGAGGGCATCAACGGTTTGCAGAGCTTTGACAGCCAACCGGTTTTTGACGACACGTAGTTTGGTGCCGCCGGCACGAGCATCGCGGCGGAGCTGTTGCAACGCTTTAACAGTTGTACCCTGGTATTGGGCGACAACGGTCATCTTGGACGAGCCAAGAGCTGCAGCAACTTCGGAAACGATTTCATGCTTCTTATCTTTGCTTAAAGCCATATATTTTTCCTTATTAATTTCATCGACCTGGATTGTTAAGGATCAGCCGAAAATCAAAAAATCTCCGGCTCATTACCGAAGATTTACAAGTGCTAAAACAATATTTGACGTTGTTTCATTGCCTCGGTAGCAGATTAAGTCTTGCGACGGCTACGGTCTTCAGTAATGTTCCCAGGCATTTTACCGCACTGCGGCGGCTGTGTCAACAGGGGTAGCTACAATACCGGCTGTCTTTTCGATGTAGTCGCGCAATATGGGAGTGAGCTGTACAAAGCTGGCGCGGCTGATCCATTCGTTGGCCCCATGGAGTTCGCCGCCCACCGGACGCGTCAGAATACACGGGATATTTTGTTCGCTAAAGTAAAAACCATCGCTTGCGGCATACGAAATACAGCTTTTGGCCGGCTCGCCGGTGATTTTTTGGATACTGCGCATAAAATCGCCCACTAATGGGTTATCCATGTCGGTGACGGTAACCGCGTGGCTAACGCGGTGTTCGTGGCGCACGTCATGTTTTTTGCAGATAATTTCGATGA
>DASYJQ010000010.1:0-2161 GCA_035996265.1 Saccharimonadales bacterium (SeqCode) | reverse complement strand
CGCCGATTCAGAATACTTTTCAGGGTATCCTATGTCGCCAGCGGTAGGAGTAGCGATGACTAGCTGGGTGTCGATGATTTTGAGGCGTTTGGGTGGGTACTCGGTGCTTAGCGAAAAGTCGGGGTTCGTGGCTTACCGAAGGGAAAATGGTCCGGCGCCGCTCGACCGCGTAATGGTTATTTGAAGGGTCGCCTCGTGCTCGTTTACGGCCATTGCGTACGGCCATTGAGCTTCGTTAATTGGAACTGTGCTCAAAGCCCTTTTCGACAGGCTCATTTGCAGAAGTCGATCAAGAACATCGCGGTTAAATTATAAGTCGGCGCGAGCATATACCCACACTCTGGGGCTTACCTGTTCGGCAGATATTCGGTGTCCGTCGTCTTTTTTAATTACACATGCTCGGCTTGCTTAGTTCAATATTTTGCGGGGATGGCTTTGCCGTATGGCCAAAGCTTGTTTCCGAGCGTCGGAATCTGGTCCAAAGCCGGGTCCATGTCACGGTGCATGAAGGTAATATGACACCTGAAGGGAGCTTAAGAGCGTTATCGGTTTTCGATATTAAGCGAGGCCCCCAAACCCGCGGCGCGGCGAACCATTTAATTGCAAGCCGCCGGCGTGATTATTACTGACAAGCCATTTCGGCGCAGCGCATTGAGCCCTGGGCGTTGGTCCTCAGCGATTAATTGCATTAATTATGAAAAATAAAACGGGCAAATCCCAGAAAACTGAAAAAAAGATCTTGACGAATTGTTAATCATTGCGATAAAAACGAAAAAGCTGGTTCAATGAGGCAAGGAGGGTGTTATGTTATTGAAGAATTTAAAATCCAAGCGATTTGCTGCGACGCTTCTAAGTTGTTGGGGAGTTCTGGCGCTAGGTTCGGCGGCAAACGCTGGCCCGCTTACGGGGCCATCTTTTACGGCTAACGCAACCGCCGTTTTTGACGGTTTCAATTCGGCGTTCGCGGTCAACATCACAGGCACCACTAATGGCTCACCTGTCAGTTTTACCAATCAAGATGCCTCCGCGCTCAAGCTTGTATCAGCCGACGCTCCCGCAGGTAATTCTATATGGGTATATTGCGTTGACCTCTTCCACGAAGTCGGCATTCCATCGGGTACTTTGACATACGGGACGCAGACGCTGACCACCGACAATAATGGACCTTCCACCGGAACCCTAGCTCATGTTGGGTTTGGGATTACTCCCCTCCAGTCTAAAGAAATCCAGAGCCTGGCTGCTACTGGCTTGGGACTAGCCAACGGGCCGGTAACCATTACTTCTGAACAAAAAGTGGCGGAGTTCCAGGCAGCGATCTGGGAAGTCGAATACACCGGTGTGACGGTTAGCAGTGGGTTTTTTAGTCAAGCCGATTTAAACGCTCTTATTCTCGCAGCAAGCACCAACACCAGCCAGGCGACGGAGATTCATAGCTTCACTAATAGCCAAAGCTTTGTGAGCAAAGATCCGTCAGCCGTCGTCGACGTTCCTGAACCCTCAACATGGGCGATGATGATCCTCGGCTTCTGCGGCGTCGGCTTCATGGCCTATCGGCGTAAGGCAAAGCCGTCGTTTCGCTTGGCTTGACCAACGGACTTAACTGCAATTAAGGCCATCGCGAGGTGGCCTTTTTTGTTGCCTCTGAGCTCGCTACAGGGCGGCTCGGATTTGCTTTTTTTAATTATTCTCCATCCGAAAACATTATCACCTTGACTTCTTATTAAACTTTTTATTAAACTTTCATTTAGTTTGCGTTAAGGCTGAGCGGGACATTTAAATAAAGGGAGACGGAATTAAAATGTTGTGGGGACTTGAGAAATTTGCGAGATCCGGGGTTTTCGCGGTGATTGCGTGGAGCGCTTTTGCATCTGCGCCAGCGCACGCAGTACCGTATACCTCCGACAGCGCCACCGTTACCGCAATCGGCGATCAAATTGGTTCTAGCTTCGATATCTTGAACGCAGGCGCGGTCTCTGGTTCGATCAACGGCTCAGGTCCTTATCTATTGAACGACCTTACCTTCACAGTCGGGCCAAATTGTAATACTTGCATCCCGTCTGCCGGTTCGTTTTTGGAGAACCTAACGATCAATGGTGAAACAGAGGCGCTGACGATCAGTTTTAATTGGGTGAGTGGGCTTACTACTGACACGCTTACAATA
>DASYJQ010000009.1:0-10267 GCA_035996265.1 Saccharimonadales bacterium (SeqCode) | reverse complement strand
ACTGTACAAACAAGTAGGCCGCGTCGACGGTTTACAAAAACTAATTGACGAAGAGCACGACGGCGATGCACCCATCGCTATTGGGCACACCCGTTGGGCGACGCATGGTTCGCCATCGGTATTAAACGCCCACCCCCACTGCAATACCGATAAAACCATTTTTGCGGTACACAACGGTATTATCGAAAACTACGCCGACCTCAAGGCCTGGCTGCAAACCGAAGGCTATGTATTCGTGTCCGAAACCGACACTGAAGTCATCCCCCACCTTATCGACCACTACTACAAACAAAGCAAATCATTCGAAGAAGCGTTCACTAAAACGCTTAAAGAGGTACGCGGCGCTTACGCGATCACCGCTGTCACGACATTTGAACCGGGCAAACTGTTTGCGGCCCGCCTCAGCAGCCCGATGGTTATCGGCATCGGCAAGAACGAATGCATCGTCGCCTCCGACCCTTCGGCCATCTTGCAACACACCAAAGAAGTGGTATACGTCCAAGATAATGAAATGGTCATTATTGAAGCCGGCAAGCTCCGCATCGTTGACCTCAAAAACGACAAGACCGTTCAACGCGAAACCGAAACGCTCGACTTCGACGTCAACCAAGCTGTCCTCGGTGACTACCCGCACTTCATGCTCAAAGAAATCTACGAAGCACCGCAAACTATCCGCCTGGCCAGCCTCGGCCGCGCCAGCAGCGCTACCAATCAGGTTAAATTGGGCGGCCTGGAAAGTGTCGCCGCCCAACTGCAATACATCGACCGTATTCTTATCGTTGCCTGCGGCACGTCGTACTACGCCAGCCTGGTAGGCGAATACCTGATCGAAGAAATTGCCGGTATTCCCGTTGAAGTTCAGCTGGCCAGCGAATTTAAATACCGCGACGAACCGTTCTCCCGCTCCACCGCCATGATCGCCGTGTCACAATCCGGCGAAACCGCCGACACTATTGCCGCCCTTAAAAAAGTCGAAGACTACGGCGTGCTGCGCCTGGGCGTGGTCAACGCCATCGGCAGCACCATTGCCCGTATGACCGACGCCGGCGTCTACTGCCACGCCGGCCCGGAACAGGCTGTCGCCTCTACTAAAGCTTTTATTGCTCAGGTTATGGTTCTGTTGCTCATCGCCCTGAACCTCGCCAAAGAACGCAACGAATTATACAAACCGCTGCTGGAAGAAATCGAAGCCCTGCCGGCTAAAGCTGAAGAGATTCTGAAGCAAGCCGCCAAGATTGAAAAAATCGCCAACAAGTACAAAGGCTACCGCGACTTTCTGTTCATTGGCCGCCGCTACGCCTACCCAGGCGCTCTGGAAGGCGCCTTGAAGCTCAAAGAAGTCTCCTACATCCACGCCGAAGGTTACGCCGCCGGAGAGATGAAGCACGGCCCGTTGGCTATGATCGACGACCAGTTCCCGACCTTCGCGCTAGCCGGTGACGGCCCGCTGCTGGAAAAGACTATTTCGAACATGCAGGAAATTAAAGCCCGCAAAGGCAAGATTGTCGCCGTGGCGACCGAAGGCAACACTAGCGTCAAAAATCACGCTGACGATGTCATTTACATCCCCAAGACCATGGAACAAACCGAACCGATTCTGCACGCCGTGGCTATGCAGCTGTTCTCATACTACGTTGCCGTCGGCAAAGGCCTCGACGTCGACCGGCCGCGCAACCTGGCCAAGTCCGTCACCGTCGAATAATCCACTAGAGCTGTCGCGCGCTCAGTGCTGTGGTAATTCTATGAGACTTGGATGATAGCCTCGACAGCAGAGGCCGTCTCTTTCCAGTGGCCGATCTGCAGGGTGTCGATGCCCATGATCTTGACCGGGTAATCGTTGCCGCCTTCGTAGATGCGGTCGCCGATGAAGAAGATCTCTTCTTTGCCGATTTCCAGCAGCTCCATGAGCTTTTTCATGCCGTAGGCTTTGTCGATGCCGGGCAGTGTTACGTCAATGGTCGTCAGGCCGCCGGCGCGGACTTCGAATTCCGGTAATAGATCGGCAGCTGCGGCGCGAATCTTTTCCTTTTTAGTGTTGTCGGCATCCCACTCTTCTTTGCGGCGCACGCCTTCTTCTCCGAGGACGGTAACAATATCCTGACCCAGGGCTGACCACGAAATCTGGCTGCCGCGGTCTTCGATAATTTCACCGTAGACTTCTTTTTCTTCGTAGCCCAAGTCTTTAACTACCTTACTAAGCACGTCGGAAATCTTCTTCTTACCGGCTTCGGTGAGGTCTTCGGCGTAGACGGTCTCCCATTTGGCGGACGCAACGTCGTACTTCATGTAGCGGGTGCCGCAGGTCGGCATCAGGTGCAGGCGTTCCAGGCGGGCCGGGTCGGCGTTGAGGCGGGGCAGGACATTTTCCTCGTATATCCCAAACTTACCGCCCGAAATAATACAGACGTGATACTGGTCGAGCAGGCGGTCCAGCAGTTCGGCCATACGGTCCGGCAGGGCTGACTTACTGGGAGCGAGGGTACCGTCAAGGTCAAAGGCAATTACTTTTCGGCGCATACTAATTTCTCCTTACAGATATTCTTTTTCACCTTTTTCGTTCAAAATAGCTTGGATTTCTTTAATCTTTTCGATTTTGTTCTTGGGAATAATCAGTAGCACGTCGTCAGTATCGACGATTACCAGATCCTGGACGCCGGCAACAGCAATTAGTTTTTTGTCGTTGCTGGTCTTGATGAGCGAACCGGTAGTGTCGACTGTTACGACCCGGCCGTCAGAATAGTTCTCTTTGCCGTCAGCAAAGAATTCATATACCGAACCCCAGGTGCCGATGTCTACCCACTTAAAGGGTAGCAGGATAATCCGGGCCTCACCAGCCGCCATAATATGACGGGTAACTTCTTCGGTCGCACCCTTCTCCATTGTTTCGTAAATCTCTTCGATGGCAGCGTCTTCGCCAGGTTTGTCGAGTATGTCTTTGATGCGCATCAGGGCGTCGTACCAGTCGGGGCGGTATTGCCGATAGGCTTCGAGCATCATGCCCGGATACCAGCAGGAATGATTGCAATGCGTCACGATGTGAAAGTTCTCAATAATTTCTTTGGTTTCTTTGTAGCTCGACTTGCGGCCAAGGAATGCTTCTATAACGTAGACTTCCTGGGCGGTGTCGTTTTGGACACGTTCGCCCAACTGCAGATAGTCGACACCGAGATCCGGTTCGGTGGCTTTGATACCGCCGGAGATGTACTTCTTGTCGCGTTCAACCACCTTACCGGCGTCTTCAATCATCTGCAGGAACGAATCGGCAGGGTGGCGTACGCAATCGGCTTGCACCAAAAAAAACGGTTCATCCGGAAAAGCCAAGCTCAGGCGCAAAAACGCCAAGCCTTCGCCGGGGCCGCGATCCTTGGCGACGTTGGGTTCAATAATGTAATTCTTCAGCGGAATTTGAGGTGATTGTTCAGAGATATATTTAATGAACTTGCGCTTGGTCGATACAAAAATATCCTCTGGTGTGAATTTCTGCAGCAGTGCGTTGATCGTATCGGTGTACAGTGATTCGTCGCCAACAACAGGTTGGAACTGTTTAGGTTTTGTTTCCCGGGAGTAGGGCCAAAGCTTTGTTCCCTGACCGCCGGCTGTAACAATAATCTTCATGCTAGGCATCATAGCAGATGAAATGGACTAAGAAAAATGATGTAATAAAGATATCGCTTGGCTATCCGATACGTAGTATCATGACCGTAATGACATTTAAGATCATTTCACTCAATCTGTGGCGGGGTGGTTTGTTATTCGATGCTATCCTGCCGTTCCTGGAACGCGAGAACCCGGACATCTTGATGCTACAAGAAGTCTTGCACAGCGATGACCCGGCGACGCCAGAACGTTTCCGCTCGCTTGAAACATTACAGAAACACTTACAGTTCCTGCCGCATACCAGCTTTGCACCGGCACTCCTCGACAATGAAGAGGGCCACAAATTCCAGTCCGGCAATGCGGTAATGTCTCGTTTCCCCATAACCGATAACACGACAATCCCCTACGACAAGCCATATAGTGAACGGACCGTTCATGACGCTGAAGCCTTTGCCGTAACACCGCGCAACCTGCAGCATGCCGTCGTTATGGCCGGCGACACCGAGCTGAATATCTTCAACACCCAAGGTGTATGGGACATGGTCGGCGAACAAGCCACCGAGCGCCGTTGGGCGATGTGCAACACTATCGCCCAAGCGGCCGCCGGCAAACAACACGCCGTACTGGCCGGTGACCTGAACCTTAAACCGGTCAATCCGACACTGGCGCCCATCGAGGCTCAGCTGGACTCTGTCTTTAAACACGAGCTGACTACTACATTTAATCTTCGCCACAAAGACCTGGATAAATTCCCGGGCTACGCCACTGCGGTCGTTGATCTAATGTACGTCAGCCGCGACATACGGGTCCTGGAGCATTCCTGCCCGGACGTCGACGTCTCCGACCATCTGCCGCTCGTCGCCACGCTAGAGACGACCTAAGCTAACAATGAAAGGATAGTGTAAAATTAAAACTATGAAGATGCTAGTTACTGGTGGCGCAGGGTTTATTGGGGCAAACTTTGTGCATTACACTGTCAAAAACCGTCCCGAATACGAAATTACCGTCGTCGACAAATTAACCTACGCCGGTAACGAGGCCAACCTGGCGGCATCGGCCGGCAACATCACATTTGTAAAAGGTGACATTTGCGACCCCGAACTTATGGACAAGCTCATCGGCGACACCGACATTGTCGTACATTTTGCCGCCGAAACGCACAATGACAACTCCTTGAAGGACCCGTGGCCTTTCATGAACACCAACATCATTGGCACCTACCAGATTCTGGAAGCCGTCCGCAAGCATGGTAAGCGCTTGCACCACATCTCGACCGACGAAGTCTTTGGCGACCTCGAAATCGACGATCCCGCCCGCTTTACCGAAACCACGCCTTACAACCCGTCATCCCCGTACTCCGCCAGCAAGGCCAGCTCCGATCATCTGATCCGAGCCTGGATACGCAGCTTTGGCGTCAAAGCGACCATCTCTAACTGCGCCAACAACTACGGGCCGTATCAGCACGTTGAAAAATTCATTCCGCGCCAAATTACTAACATCCTGCTCGGGCAAAAACCCCGCCTGTACGGTGAAGGCAAAAATGTCCGCGACTGGATTCACGTCGACGACCACAACAGCGGCGTTCACTGCATTATCGACAAGGGTACCATCGGCGAAACATACATTATCGGCGCGGACAACGACCACACTAACAACAAGCAAGTCATCGGAATGATCCTGGAACTCATGGGTAAGCCGGCCGACTGGTACGACCATGTTACCGACCGCGCTGGGCATGATATGCGTTACGCCATGGATTCTACCCGTCTGCGCACCGAGCTCGGCTGGAAGCCGGTATTTACCGATAACGACAACTTGCGCGAGGGCTTACGGCAAACGATTCAATGGTACCGCGATAACGAAGACCTCTGGCGCCCCGAAAAAGAAGCCACCGAGGCCAAGTACCGCGCTGCCGGTGAAGCAACCGTCGAAAAAAAGGAGACCGCGCAATGAGCGTACCGACCACTGAAGTAACGGGTTACCCGAGCGACATCCCGGGATTACTCACTTTTGACGTTACGCGCGTCGGCGACGACCGCGGCTGGTTTCAGGAAAAATTCCACAAAGCCAAACTTGTCGCCGCCGGCATGCCGGAAGATTTCGCCGTCGTCCAAAACAGCATAGCCTTCAACAAAAAAGGCGTCACCCGCGGGCTGCACGCCGAACCATGGGATAAATATGTATCTATCGTGAACGGCGAAGCTTTCGTCGCCTACGTCGATCTGCGCAAAGGCGAATCATTCGGCAAAGTTGTCACCCTCACCCTTACCCCCGACAAAGCAGTCTATGTCCCGGCTGGCGTCGCTAACTCATACCAGGCGCTAACCGACGATTTGTACTACATATACAGCGTTAACCAACATTGGACACCGGACGCCTATGAGCGCTACTCATTCGTGAACCTTGGCGACCCTGAGCTTAACATCCAATGGCCGATCCCGCTCAGCGAGGCGATTCTGTCCGATAAAGACCGTAACCACCCCGTTCTTAAAGACGCTAAACCATTGGAGATATAATTATATGGATGAATCCCGCTTTTTAATTGTCGGCGCGTATGGCCAACTCGGCAAAGCCCTGCAAGCCAAGTACCCCAAAGCCACCGCCGTCGACCGCGACACGTTTGATATGACCGATTGGGATATGATCAGCAAGTACGATTGGTCAAAGTTTGACGTTATACTCAACGCCGCCGCCTACACCAACGTCGATGGCGCCGAAACCGAGGAAGGCCGCCCAGTCGCTTGGAAAATCAACGCCACCGGTCCCGGCTACCTCAGTAAGGTTGCTACCGAACACGGCCTGACACTGGTACATGTTTCAACCGACTACGTATTTGACGGCTCCCGAAGTCCGCACACCGAAGACGAAGACGTTGCGCCCTTAGGCGTGTACGCTCAGGCCAAGGCGGCCGGCGACATCGCTACCAGCATTACTCCGCAATACTACATCCTGCGTACGCATGCCCTGATCGGCGACGGCCCTAATTTTGTCCGTACGATGCTCGGCCTGGCGGAAAAAAATATTTCACCGACAGTAGTTGCCGACCAAATCACCCGCCTAACATTCACGCCGACACTTGTCGGCGCCATCGACCACCTGCTCGCAACCAAGGCTGAATACGGCATCTACAATGCCTCCAACGACGGCGAGCCGGCTTCCTGGGCAGACATCACCCGCGCTATCTTTAAAGAGATTGGCCGGGACGACCTGACCGTCACCGACACCACGACCGACGAATACTTCAAAAGCAAGTCCCATGTTGCTCCCCGCCCGTTGAAAAGCTTCTTCGACCTCAGCAAGATTAAGGCGGCCGGGTTCGTAATTCCCGACTGGCGTTCCGAGCTGCACGCATATATTCAAGCCGAACAAGCAAAGCCAAAGGAGTAGCAATTGTGAAAGGTATTATTTTAGCCGGGGGCACCGGCACTCGTTTATATCCCATTACCAAAGGTATTTCCAAGCAGTTAATGCCCATCTATGACAAGCCGATGATTTATTATCCGCTATCGGTATTACTGATGGCCGGTATCCGCGAAATTCTGATCATTACCACGCCCGAAGACCAATCCCAATACCAGCGTCTGCTGGACGACGGCTCACAGTTGGGCTGTCATTTTAAATACGCTGTTCAGCCGAGTCCTGACGGGCTGGCCCAGGCCTTTATCATCGGCGAAGAATTCATCGGCGACGATAAGGTCGCCCTTGTGCTTGGCGACAACATTTTCTACGGCAGCGGATTCGGTGAAAGCCTCAAAGAATGCGTCGACCCCGAAGGCGGCGTAGTATTTGCCTATCCGGTATCCGACCCGCAGCGATACGGCGTTGTTGAATTCGACAATGACTTAAAGGCCGTATCTATCGAAGAGAAACCAGCTGAACCCAAGAGCAATTACGCAGTTGTCGGCCTCTACTTTTACGACAACGACGTCGTGGAAATCGCTAAAAGCATCCAACCCAGCGACCGCGGCGAACTGGAAATCACCGCCGTCAACGAAGCATATCTCAAGCGCGGCAAACTCAAAGTTCAGACTATGGACCGCGGTACCGCCTGGCTCGACACCGGTACATTCGCTTCTATGAACGACGCCTCACAGTTTGTGGAAGTCATTGAAAAACGCACCGGCCTCAAGATTGGCTGCATCGAAGAAGTCGCCTGGCGCGAAGGTTTCATCGATGACGCCCAGGTCATAGCCCTCGCCGAGGACCTTAAAAAAAGCGGCTACGGCGAATATTTGACCCGCCTGCTCAGCTAAACGGCGGGGCGGCCAATACTAATATATGTCAGACCGGCGTCAGTCATAACCTGCGGGTCAAATACATTGCGGCCGTCAAAAACTAACGGCGAAGCCAGCGTATCCCGCATAGCGGCTGGTTCGACGGCAATAAACTCTTTCCATTCGGTGACAACTATCAAGGCGTCAGCACCTTGCAGGGCCTCAGTAGCGCTCGCGGCGTAGGTAATCTCGGTTGGATATAACCGCTTAACGTTTTTAATAGCTTCCGGATCGTACGCTTGTACGGATGCGCCGCGCTCCAATAATCCGCGAATAATTTCCAACGACGGCGCTTCGCGAATGTCGTCGGTATTGGCCTTAAAGGCCAGGCCCCACAAAGCAAACGTTTTACCATGCAGGTCGTCACCCATCTGCTTGGTGATCTTGTTGATAAGCACTTTTTCCTGTCGGGCGTTAACGTCCATTACGGCTGATAAGATCTTAAAATCATAGCCCGCGCTATCGGCGGCATGATGGAAGGCCATGACGTCCTTCGGGAAACAACTGCCGCCGTAGCCAATACCGGCGTTCAAAAAACGATTGCCAATACGGCCGTCGCTGCCGATTCCTTGGCGCACCATATCAACATTAGCGCCAACCAACTCGCACAGGTTGGCGACTTCGTTCATAAAACTAATTTTGGTGGCCAGGAATGAATTGGCGGCGTACTTAGTCATTTCGGACGAAGCTTCGTCCATGGTAATTAGGCGCACTCCTTCGGCAGTTAGCGGCCGGTACAACTCCTCCATGACTGCCAGGGCCTCATCGGATGACGTTCCCACCACGATACGTTCGGCATTCATAAAATCGCTCACTGCAAATCCTTCTTTTAAGAACTCCGGATTAGACACAACGTCAAACGGCGTCTCTGTCTCGGCAGCGACTGTGTCGCGTACTTGCTGGGCGGTACCTACCGGCACGGTGCTCTTATTAACCAGCACAGTGTACTGCTTGAGGAACTTGGCGACATCTTTTGCGGCCGACAGCACGTAGCTCAGGTCGGCATGACCATCACCATTGGGCGGCGTCGGTAATGCAAAGAAGATTACTGCCGGCTGACCCATTTCCTGTAAATCACTGGTAAAGTGCAGGCGGCCGGCAGTAACATTCTTCTGTACGAGGTCTTCAAGGCCCGGTTCAAAGATCGGCGTTTCGCCTTGGCGTAAACGCGCCACTTTGGACTCGTCAATATCCATGCAGATGACGTCGTGGCCGATCTCGCTCAAGCATGTTCCAGTCACTAAACCAACATATCCCGTACCAATGACGCCAATCTTCATATATGCAATGTTCTCTCTTAATATTATTATAACATATAATTAACTAGTCGGTTGGTCTGAATTTCTAAATATCAACTTCTTAAAGATAATGTAGTTCCAGGACGCAATAAGCAGCATTACGCAGATCTTAGCAATGAACGCCGGTATGTGTATTTTGTTGACGAGTACGACGAGTACTCCGCTGCTAATTAACAAATTAATGAGCGCAACGGTGGTGTATGCGGCGAACTGCCGTGACCCGTTGCTTTTATGCGAAAACACCCAGTGCTTGTTGAGCAGAAAACTGACCACGAGGCCGCAGCAAAAACTAATGACATTGGCCAAAACCAACTTGAGCCCGCTGCCGTGCAGTATCAAAAAAACGGTATACTCTGTACCGGCAGCAATACTGCCCGATATAAGAAACCGCAAAACGCTGTGATACTTCCCGAAGGCCATGCCTTTACAATACTATAGTGCAGAATCATAGCGCAGTATTTTATCCGGTTAGGCAGTAAAACAACCTTTTGGGCGGCAGCAACCGTATGTGGTATCGTTAAATAAATTGGGGTACATGTATTATGAAAAAAGTGGAGAAACTTTCTAGCGCCGCCAGTTCGGCGCAGTGGTTTGCACGGCTGTGCGCCAGTGTTTGGCTCTTCCCGCTTATCATAACTATTGCACTATTACTGCTGACTGTTTTTAAGATTAGCGGCAGTTCTATGGGCATTTACAATACACTTCTTTACGGCGGCGGAAAGAAAGATTCCAGCCTATTGTTTAATAAGCCGCGAGAAATCCGTTCTGACGAGTGGGTGGTCAACACCCAAATGACTATTGCACAAAAAAATAATCATTTCGCCCGCATCAACCACAATATCGGTCAGGGTCAGGACATGTCTGTCGTTCTCGACGTGCCGTACGCCGAATGGAGCCAGATATTCAAGCCGCATAACCTGGCATTTTTCGTACTACCGTTGGAATTTGCCTTCGCCCTAAAGTGGTGGCTCATGGCCTGGCTCCTAATAATTAGCTGTTACTTTTTTGTCTTGTCGTTATTGCCGGGCCGGCGGCTCTTGGCAGCCGGTATTTCGCTGTCGTTACTCTGCGGAGGGATGATCCAGTGGTGGTACCAAT
>DASYJQ010000008.1:0-1866 GCA_035996265.1 Saccharimonadales bacterium (SeqCode) | reverse complement strand
ACCAGTTAAAGCTAAAGAGCTTGCGGCAGCTATAGCCGACGTTGCTGCAAAAAATAATCTGGCCCCAAGAGTACCTGTAGATACGTCCGGCGCAGACATTCAATCGGCTTTTGATCCGGAATAATACTTATCTAAATATGCCCCATCCGTGTGCGCTTGGTCGCGACATATTTTTCGTTGTTGGGGTTGGTCGCGGTCCATAACGGGACCTGCCGTGTAATTTTAATGCCGTCCTGTTCCAAAGCATCGATCTTGCGGCGGTTATTGGTTAGTAATTTAATTTCGTGCAAGCCAAAATGGCGCAGAATGCTGATGGCAGCAGCATAGTCGCGTTGATCGGGTGCGAAGCCAAGATGCAGATTGGCATCGACCGTATCCATGCCCTCGTCCTGCAAAGCATAGGCCTTGATCTTGTTGGCAAGGCCAATCCCGCGACCTTCATGATCGCGGATGTAAATCAACAATCCTTCGCCAGCCTCAGCGATCTTACGCAACGATAGCTCCAATTGGTCGCGGCAGTCGCAGCGCAGCGAGCCCATAATATCCCCCGTTGCGCATTCCGAATGTAGCCGCACAAGACATCCGTCTTTGGGCGTTCCAGATGCCAGCACGAGATGTTCTATATTGCCATCGGTAAAAATATGCAGTCGGAAGTCGCCGAATTTTGTCGGCAGATGCGAAGAGGCTTGCAGGTTGATACTCGTATTTGTCATGTGGTCTATGTCGGTAAAAAAGTGTCCCAATTAAATTTGGCCGTATCGAACGGTATCATTACATCCGGATTAAATTCGACTTCGATCCTATCGGGATCGCCCTGATGGATGGTAACAGACATGACCCACAAACGGGAGTCCATCATCGCCTGCGATACAACGGGTCCGGCCTCAACCAAAATGTCTTGTACGCCTTTGGCCGTGAGGTCGGCAACGGCTTGCTCAATACTCTTGTAAATAAAGGCATCCAACCTCTGTCCATAGGCGGCGGTAAGCCAATCGCCTGGCACGCGTCCGCGTCGGTCGAGGATGGCGAGCCAGCGCCGCTTGCCTACATGATCCAATACCTGTCGCACGGTGAATAGTGGGTTATCGGCGAGTATGGTGCCGCTGCCTGTGATAATAGCATCGGCCTTTTTGCGCAGCCGGTGTGTGAGGCGCAGCGAATCGGGTGAGGTAAATGTTTTCTGTCCAGGAGGTGGAATCATCGAGCCGTTTTTGTCAAACGCGCGTTTGATCGTGATCCAAGGTTTTCTTGTTAGAACGGTATAGGCAAAGGCTTGTATCAGTTGCTTGCATTCGTCTTCGTTGACGCCGCTCACGACCTCAATACCGGCCTCGCGCAAACGCTCAATACCGCCGCCTTTCACATATGGGTTGGGGTCACGTGTGCCGATCACGACGCGTTTAATGCCGGCATTGATAATTGCTTCGGTGCAAGGCGGCGTGCGGCCCTGATGATTGCAGGGCTCTAGCGTCACGCACATCGTATGGATGCGCGGCAGTAATTCTTGCGTTCGGCAGGTTTCGATCAAACGTGCTTCGGCATGCAGCCCGCACGTTGCGGCAACGGCCAAAACGTCGCCATTGGCATCCAGTGCAATCGCCCCCACGGAAGGATTTGGCAGGGTCGCGCCTAGCCCTTTCCGTGCCTCGGCGCAGGCCTGGCGCATAAGATTCGTGAGAATTGGTTCAGACATAAGGCTGTATATTAGACTAACTTCACTTGAGTTCTAGCGATATGTATAAGCGACATTTTTTTGGCGATTTGGTCTTTTGCAGATAAATTCGGACGCTGGTCTTGTAAGACTATACATGCCTGCTCGAACCACTCTCTCTGAATGATCGGCAATAAAGCGGCAAGCCGCGCCGG
>DASYJQ010000007.1:0-1593 GCA_035996265.1 Saccharimonadales bacterium (SeqCode) | reverse complement strand
GGCGCGAACCACCGTGTCCGCCACCGTGTGCACCACCACCGTTACCGCCTCCGTGCCCACCGCCGTAACTACCGCTGTGTCCGCCGCCATAGCTGTTGCCGCGTCCACCACCACCGTAGCCACCGCTGTGCCCGCCACCGTAACTGTTGCCGCGTCCACCACCGTAACCACCGCTGTGTCCGCCGCCATAATTGTTGCCACGTCCGCCGCCGTAGTTGCCGCTATAATTTCCGCGTCCACCGCCATAGCCACGGTTACCACCGTAATAACTACCGCCGCGATTGCCGTTATAGCTGCCGCGGTATCCGTAGTTTCGTCCGCCGCGATAGTGGTCGCGATCATAGCCACGGCCATACCCACCGTAGTAACCACGACCGTACCCGTAACCGCGGCCGCCATAGTAACCGTTGAACCATGGACCCGCGCCTATGAACACGCCGCCAACGAAGTAATCAGGGCCGTAGTAGCCGTAGGGCGCGCAATCGTAGGGATAATAATCATAATACCCGTACGAGCATACCGGCGCGGGGCCGTAATAACCCGGGCCGATGCCAATCCCGAAGCGCACTTGCGCATTAGCCGCTGTTGCCGCAAGCATTAAAACTCCCAATAAAGCTAAGTACTTTAGATATCGCATTTTGAGCCTTTCCCGTTCCGTATAAAGCAACTGGAGCGGCGGTCTGCTGGCGCCTCAGATTCGTCTGAAGTACCCACCCAATTTGTTAAACCCCGGGACCCTGGAAAAGTTGCCCCTATTTTATTGCATCTATTAGAGTTTTTTGCGCAAGGATTCGAACAGAATATAAGCCGCTAGAGCCGCTATGATCGCTATTACAAAATTGGCCGCTGTAAATATATCGCGGAGCGCCCAAAGCAGCCCATTCCTTTGCCCAGCGCCGGAACGTTCAAATTCTCCCATCAAAAGATTGGCGTAAAAAAGGAAAAGAATAAAAACCACTTCGATCAACAGTTTCCCGATAATTTTGTTCATCGCGGTATTCACCTTCAGTTGTCTCCGAGGCACGCCAAACGGCCACCTTCTGGTTTTACTCCATTAAATCTTTCTCGCCCGTGCGTTTGCCGCGGAAAAAATAGGCCGAGCCGCCCAGCACCACGGAGAAAAATCCTACAACCCCGGCAAGCAGCGCGATACCACCGGTATCCGCGCGCGCGCCAGGCACGCCCGAAAATTGCGATGACCATACCGGAGCGTATCCCAACAGATTGTGAACCTCGTGACTGCCCGCCGGCGTGGACGTCCAAGGAGCATGGAAGGAAACAATGAGCATGCCCAGAATGAAGCACAGCAAAGTGACGGTATAAAAGGTCTTCATAGGCCAAGCAGTCTAACTCAATTGCAGTTTGGGGATAGAAAATTCGGGGGAGGGCTGCTTATTCCGCGCCAGTTAAATATTTTTTGCGGTGTCGGGGCTGATAACCGGATCTGAGGACTTTCACTTCAATGGTGCGATACGAGTTTGCGGGGCCGCGCGGCGTAGGGTAATACGCCAGGCGGTATTGCGCGCGCAATTCTTTATCAATGCGATCGAAAATCTTGTCGAGTTCTTGCGGCTCATCGGGAAAAAACATGGC
>DASYJQ010000006.1:0-5299 GCA_035996265.1 Saccharimonadales bacterium (SeqCode) | reverse complement strand
GTCCGACCGCGCGACGTTTGAACGCCTGGCCGGTTCAATGCAGAATCCCCAAAACGAAGATTACATTGTCATTAGTGGCAAACACACATTCGGCACCCAACTCAGCGCGCTCATGAAGCGTTTGCGTGAACTTGGCCTGGTACCCGCCAACAACGAAGTAGGCGCCAAGGTCATTAAACCGGGCCTCGTTAACTTAGTTCCGTCCCAAGTTGCCGGGCGCGTCGACATGACCCGCCGCAACATCATGATTAGATAGGGTAGGCTGCGGTAGTGGCTACCAAACAAATCGACATCCCCGGCGTCGGTCCGGTAATGCTCTACAAACGGCGCGGCAACCGTAGTTTGCGCCTGAGTATCGCTTCTGACGGTGAAGTGCGTGTTTCGATGCCCTATTGGCTGCCGTACAAGGCCGGTGAACAATTCGCCCTCGCCAAAGCCGCCTGGATTGCCGACCATCGCGTCGAAGCTCCTGCGGCACTACGGCATGGCCAGCAGATCGGCAAGGCGCATCACCTGCGTTTTACGGCTTCGGCCGATGCTACCCGGGTCAGCACACGCCTTAAGCTGAGCCAGGTAGAGATCACGCACCCCTACCACGTTGCGCCGCACGACCGCAGCGTGCAAAAGGCCGCCCAAAGCGCTGCTATACGCGCCCTGCGCAAAGAGGCGGAACAGCTGTTGCCATACCGCCTTAAACAACTGGCAGAGCGCGACGGCTTCGCCTACAACAGCGTCGGCATCAAACACCTCAAAAGCCGTTGGGGCAGTTGCACCTCTCAGAAAGATATCACGCTGAACTTATATTTGATGCAGTTGCCATGGCACCTCATCGATTACGTCATCTTCCACGAGCTAACCCATACCAGGGTCATGCAGCACGGGGCGCCGTTCTGGCAGGAACTGGAACGCCATGTTCCCGGCGCCAAAGCTCTCCGCAAGGAAATCGGCACATACCATACGATTTTAGACAGCGCCGGCTAGGCCCGAACTAGCAATAAAATCGGGGTGGTATGACATAATGTTGGTTATGGTAAAAGAAATGTTGGCGCGGCGGCTGTCGGCTAAACAGGCCAAGTTGGATCATGAACGACTGACCAGTCTGGTTAACAGCATGGCCGACGGCGTGCTGGCCGTTGATAAAAGAATGGAAGTGGTGCTCAGCAATGGGGCCGCTTTGAATGTTTTGGACGTGAACAGCTCACTGCGCGGCCGCCGGTTGCGCGACGTATTAAAACTCCAAGACAACAACAACCAGCCCATCGATGTTGAACACCTGGTGTCCAGCACTAAAACGCCGGCTAGCTCTCGCGATATGCTGTTGCCATACCAGGATGGCAGCAAGATAAACCTCTATTTGAGCATTGCACCCGTGCATTTGGGCTATGGCTCGACCGGCCAACAAGGCTTTGTGCTGCTGGTGCGCGATATTACACACGAAAAGTCGCTCGAAGAAGAGCGCAACGAATTTATTAGCGTTATTAGCCACGAGCTACGCACGCCGCTGGCGATTGCCGAAGGCGATATCAGCAACGCCCAGTTTATAGTAACCAAGTCAGGCGGTACCCGCCATGTACTCGAAGCGCTGCGCCAGGCGCATGAGCAGATCTTGTTTTTGTCAAGTTTAGTAAACGATCTGTCGACATTGTCACGGGCCGAACGCGGCAAATTGGATGTAGAAGTTGAACCAATTGACGTAACGCAGCTCATCAAAGATCTTGGCGCTAATTATGCACCGGTGGCCAAGGCTAAAGGGTTAAAAATCAAGCTCGACATCGGCGAAGATACTAAAAAGCTCATATCCAGCAAGCTGTACGTCCGCGAGATACTCCAAAACTTTATCACTAACTCGCTCAAATATACCGATACCGGCAGCATAACATTACACGCCGAAGCCGCCGAAAAGGGCATCCGGTTTGCCGTATCCGACACGGGTATCGGCATCAGCAAAAGCGATCAGGAAAAGTTATTCGACAAATTCTTCCGCAGCGGAGACTTCCGCACGCGCAAAACGAACGGCACCGGGCTTGGCCTGTACGTAACGCTCAAACTAGCTAGGTTAATCCACGCCGAGATAGACGTCAGTAGCGAACTGAACCACGGCTCGACATTTACGATTTTTATCCCTAACTTGCGGTAAGCGGCATTAGGGCTGCAGGCGGGTTTATATACATACTAGCTTCAGATTTTGGGCAGATGAGGGATAACGTGCATGGCCGGAACGCAGATGTTACGGCCCTTCCAGTCGACCTCGGAAAATTCGTATTGCCACATCGAGTAGTGCAGCATGCCTAGATCGTAAACGACCATTAACGGCAACGCAATAAGGCCGAAAGCGGTATTGCTGATTTTAGTGGCCCGGCCGACTATTTCGTAGGTGACTGTCAGTAATACGGCCGCCAGCGCCGCCAGGCCAATTGCCGCCCAACCGGCATTAAACCAATAACCGGATACTGCCAGGGCCAAGGGGCCGGCCAAAAACAATAATTCGAGGAGCGACAGCATGCACACATTTTCCGGCCGGCGGTGCACCTGCGGGTAGCGGGTGCGGATAGCTGTATTGCGCTGTTCGGCCGCGGTTTTCGTGCTGGTAATGCCGGGGTTAATACCGGCGCGCATAAAGCTATAGCTGTCAGTTTTAGCCAGGTCGCGGGCAAAATGGGCCTCGGGAACAATAGACCGGGTGGCAGCTTCGAAGCCGCCGGCGGCCGTAAGCGCGGCTTTTTCGATAACCCAACAACTGCTAATTACCGGTGGCCGGCGGAATAAGCGCCGGGGCGGCACCAGTTCCCAAAAATAACGCATCGCCTGGGCCAGGGAAGCGCCGTTACGCACTTCTAAGGCGCGCTCCGGCAGGATACTCATCATACGCTTCTTGCGGTCAAGCATGGCGGCAATCACTTGGCTCAGAGCGGTTTCGCTAAAGCGCACATCAACGCCGCAAAACAGCACGTACTGGCCGCTGGCCTCAGCGACTAATCGGGCGTAGGCTTGGTTTTTGGGCAGCCACGTCTCTTTAGGTTCTTCACCGGGCACAAAGCGCACACCGTCATGGGCAAAGCCACGAATGATCTCCGGTGTGCGGCGGTTCTGCGAACAATCATCCAACACAATAATTTCAAGCTTTGGGTAGTCACTGGCCACCAAATTCTGTAGGCACGCCTGTAGGTCTTCGGTTTCGTTGCGGGCCGGTATGGCCACTGTTAGTGTCGGCA
Organism: Saccharimonadales bacterium (SeqCode); assembly: GCA_035996265.1. Taxonomy (GTDB): domain Bacteria; phylum Patescibacteriota; class Saccharimonadia; order Saccharimonadales; family UBA4665; genus PMNU01. Next base: position 2,087 of record DASYJQ010000006.1, on the reverse strand, counting down.
ATTCGGCGTCGCTGAAGTGCGCCCGCTTGGCCGGCCAGGCAGTTCGCTGCATACGCCGGATGGCGGATATTAGTAGAACAACGGCCACGGCCAACTGCGCACCAGCCAGTAGCGCCCAGCTTAGATACCCCGTGGTGTGCCAGTTGTACCACACCGCCCATAGCAGTGCGAACACGGCTTGGAGACCTATGAGCGTCAGCGCTGTTCGCCGTGTAACCCGGTGCAAATAATGTTCATGCATGCGAGCTTCGGCGATACGGATGTTATTGAAAGCGCGGAATAGGCTGAAGACGGCTATCAATATGCTAAATACGTTAGGCCGCCATAGGGCAATAGCCCCCGCGCCAAAACCATTGACCAGCACGGCTGCCACAGCCAATACCTTCCGCGCCCGCCATCCAACCGAAATACACTGCAGTATCAATTCTACGGCCACACCCAGGCCGAAGATCCAAAGCATTATCATCATACGCCTACTATAACGCACCGTAAAACACTTGCGAAGCAAATGAATCACGCGCACAATGATTTGACCATGATTGCAAGCGAACATAAAGAGATACGCCGCAGCCTGCGCGGCAATCTCACCCGCGTCGGCGGCGTACTGGCCGGCATTGCCCTGGCCTGTGGGGTGCAGCCGTTCGCAGCCGATGCACACACCAACGCCAGCGCACATTTTGACTTATACAGTGAGTATCTGCACGAAGCCGGTGTTACCTGGGGCATGGACCTCAACGTACAGCCGGGCGATCAAGCGCTCGTGGATAAAGCTCACACCGAAGAAGCAACTGGCAGCCAGTGGCAGCATGCGATGCTTGCCGAAGAAGGCGGCGCGCTCCTTTTGATTGGCACGGGCATTGCCGCCGGCATGATTGCAGCCAGGCACGCAGAAACTGCCGCAGCGGTATGGCTGGCGGTCACCAAAGCCGTGCCCAGCGGTGAATAGCTTGAACCTATTCGTCTAGTGATATATATTTGACGTAATGACAAGTACTACCGCAAACTTACTCAACGAAAAAAATATTGATGAGGGCGAAACGGCTGCATCGCAGCGCGCTCGGATCGCTAAAATGCTCGGCGTACACGCCGTGACTAATGCCTGGCGTAAGACCAGCCAGACGGCCCGCCACTTTTTGCGGGTTAATAAGGCGCCCTTGCTTACAACGGCTGGCACGCTCGTTATGATGGCCGGCCTAGCCGCCGCGAGTGCCGGTGCCACGCAGGCCCTAGAAACAGCATCCGCTAACCTCGGTAACGACCTGCATGCGACACTCACTAATAGCCAGAGCGCTCAGGAAGTCCAGCATAGCTGGCAAGAAGGCGGCCTTGGCGGCGGAGGCATCGCTTTAGTGCTGGCCGGCACGAGTACTGCCGCACACGGCCTGCGCACACGGCGCCGTCAGCAGTCATCCAACGCTTTTGAGTGGTCAACCGTGCAACCTACTATCGTCGACGGCAATGTAGTCGGCGTGGACTATCCATTTAATTTGGGTGCGCTCGACGCCTTGTTGGACGCACCGTATAAGCCGACACTTTGGGAACGTCTGGAAACCGGGCACGCGGCGGCTGTCGCAGAGCGAACTGCAGCATCCGCGGCCGAGCCAGCTACGGCCAAGCAACCACACCACAACGGCTTCGATACCGCTATGGTCCCGGGCGCGCTGGACCTTAACGTTATCGCCGGCCTAACAGCTGCTTGACGAAGCGGGCCGGAAGCGGTATGCTTGACTTGTTGAGACCTACTGCACAGTAGGTTTTTTACATATATAGGGGAGAAATTACGTGGCGGATAAAGAATCTGTGAAACCCGGACGGCGAATGGTCAAAAAGGCCCAAACCGTACGCGAAAAAGCTGAAAACAGCCAAAAGAAAACTGACAAGCCCAAAAAAGCGGGTGTGATCGGGCTAACCGGTCGTTTCATTGCTGCGCCATTCCGGCTCATCGGCCGGCCAATCGCTAAGCTAGGAAGATTCAAAGTATTCCGCGTAATAGGACGCATTTTGTGGCCGACCTATTTTCGCAACAGCTTTAAAGAGCTGAAACAGGTTACCTGGCCAGACCGCCGCCAATCATGGCAGCTCACCAG
>DASYJQ010000005.1:0-12160 GCA_035996265.1 Saccharimonadales bacterium (SeqCode) | reverse complement strand
GGCCTAAGCCTGCATCATTATGAATATTCACCGACTAATCTTGCTAAAGTAGAGCACGCCGCTAAGCTGCCCCAATGCCTGCAAAAAACTAATAACCCGAACATAAAGGTTAGCGCCGAAGACCGCGCCTTTATAGAAAATAACGCGGCTAGCAGCATTATAGATGTGGCGGCCGGCACTAACGTAGATGCCTACTTCAAGACATATGACGGTAAGACGGCCACAGGTTCATCTGTCTATTCCGGCAAATATGGCAGCTATAACTTCACTGCCAAAAAGGTAGCTGATAACGCAACTAATAATTATGTAGGCGGTTGGAAAATTACGCGCCTCGAAGCGTGTAAATAACAGGGGGTGGCCCCTGGCAAATCAACCTAGCTTAAGTGCTGTGATCATCTTCTGCGCGTAGCTAGCTCGAAGCCCCGGATCGGCTAGATATTTGTCTTCGGGATTCATGATATTGTAGCCATCGTCTTTATAGCGTGGCCATACATGGAAATGAAAATGGAAGGCGTGTTGATCGCCCTCGGGTTCATTATTTTGGCGGGTAGTGATGCCGTCGCAACCATAGGCATGTTTCATGGCGATGGCGATTTTTTGGGCTACCTCAAAAATGCGATGCCCGTATTCTGCCGGCAGACCGTAGAGGTTTTCAAAATGTTTATTCGGAACTACAATGACAAAACCATTATTGTTGTGGCCGCTGAAAAAAGAGTTAATAAAGACAGTAACTAGATCGTCTTTATATACGACATCGGTCTGTTTCATGACCGTGTGTTCATTTTCGATACCCTGAACCCCAAGGCAGACGGGGCAAATATAATCTTTAGGTGCTCTACTTTTAAACACACTGAATCCTTAATTAAAGATGCCCACACTATAGCACACGGGCGGGGTTCGAACCCTTGATGGATGATTTTGTTATGCCGCATCCACGACGACAAACGAGGTAATAGATTATGAAAAATAAATGTATTCTTCGAAGACCTTTTTGTTTGTTATAATTTTCGATGAGAAGATAGATTTTACCTAAAAGAATTGTGTTTATGCCTGAATGGAGTGCTTCAAGTTCGCTTAGAGAGGCGTCATTAGTTGACGCTGCATTCATGCCGGCAGAGGGCGTACCTTTTTACGCCGATGGCATGGATATAACGGCAGGAGAAGAGGCTACGCCTGGTGCTGTCGTCGATGCATGGCACGACTTAGAAATAACAGCAGGGGAAGAAGAGGCAGATGAGGCACCAGCAGAGGAATCAGGCGAAGAGCTGCCGGCCGCGAATCAGTCACTTCCCCAGCACTCTGTCGTCGAAGCCGCAAGGCCGCCGGCCGGTACCGACCGCGGAGGCAGTACGCCGCCGAAGCCGCCGCGGCATGACACCGCAGGAATGGCATCACCGGACCCTGATGATGAAGGCGCGGGTAAAGATAGCAGTCCCGACCAGTCAGAGTCACTACCAATACTAAGTGAGACTGAATCCGGGGAGACGGCCGCCAACTCCACCCCTGGCTTTCGCGAAAAAATAGATGCTATCACCAGCCGCCGCCTCAGCCCGGAAAACATTGAGACTTACGCCGATGATGCACTCGATGACTTGGTCGGTGTCGTTGACGAAATTACCGAACGCTACGAACAACAGTCCGGTGTTGTTGACCCGGCAAGCGGCGCCGATCATGAACGCGCCGCCCTCCTGCAATTAGGACTTGACGGAGACGAAATCGAGGCAACGCTTGACCGTATCGACGACCTGTCAAAGGAAATAGCAGCGCTGGATGATGTTATTACGGCGATCACCACTCAAACAGATGCCGTCATCACTCCACCCGGCGAAACCGGGTTTCAGCTTACTGTCAACGCCGAACCCTACGATAAAGAACACATACCCCGGCTTAAAACGCTGCTTTTTGTCTTGTCGAACCAGTTTGATATTGATCTGCGGGATCCCGAAGCATGTAGCATATCGAATGGGATTATAACCGACTCCATGCTGCGTAAAGAGAGCTACAGACTTGTCGCCGTGCCCCGCACTAGACCGCAGCGTACTGGTGTGTGACGAGGAAGAAAACGCAACTTTCGTATTTGATACACAGCGGCTCGCCGGCGCAGGCATTGACGACGACACCCTGCAAGGATGGACCAAAGACGAGATCAAAAACTTTTTGGCAGATAATCCGGGGGCGGGATATAGATTGGTGCATTCAGAGCTATTTACCGAAAAAATAATCAGTCTGCTCGAAGCTATCCCCACCCGGAACGAGGCGGTGCGTATCGACGCCGACAGCGGAAAGTTTTTGGACCATAAACGCCGGTATGGAATCGGAAAAGAATTTAACGTCAGCGAGCATGCAGTACGAAGCGCGGTTAGTTCCCTGGAGAATGAACTGGGAGACGTAGAAACAGACAACCGGGGTAGACCCCTTTACTCCGCCGATCAGCGGGCAATAATTCATACCTGGCTAAAAAACGAATACCAGAACAACGCCAAAGAAGGGGAACGGGCCGTATACGGGATAGCCAGGAATCTATCAGTCGGTGATTCGACAGTTCTCGAGGCAATCCAGGGTTTGGGTGAAGAACTAGGACCCGTAAAACGAGCCAAGGTAGGGACGAATCGTCCCATAGTGTACACCCCGGCTCAGCAGGCTAGTATACGCGCTTGGCTGGTCCAAAACGGTAAAATGGCTAGCGACGAAGGCCGCCTGCCACTGAGGGAAATGGCTACATTATCCGGCCTATCTGAACCCACAATACGTACTATTGCCGCCAATCGCGCCGAAGAACTCGGGAAGGTAGATCGCTTCGGTCTCACCATTCCCCAGCAGGAAGCCCTTCTGGACATACTAGACCGAGAAGGCTATCTAGCCCCCAAAGCGCCGGAAGGATACGCCACTGATACACAATTACCTGTGCAGCTTGGCTATTCAAAATCTGCCATCGACAAAGCGGTCGCCGCTACCAAAGAGCAAATTGGCGGCCCGGGAAATTTTATGGTCGGAGCAAAGAACCCCCGACGCGGCAAGGCATACTCACCACAGCAACAGGAAGCTTTAACCACATGGTTGCAGGCCAACGGATACAGCCCCACGCGCCGCGGTCTTGGCGCAGTTGCTACGAACCCGGATACCGTGAATATGCCGGGACAAAAGAACGAGTAGTTCGCCCAAGATTTTCCAGATTGTGCTAATTATGCTATAATATAGTTATGTATGAACAGTGTGCATCTCCGGAATTATTGGCGTTGGGCATCTCTGATCGTGCTCCGGTGCCAGCAGATCTTACTGCTGAAAATCTCGCCGCACATCTACAGGTCTTAATTGACGGCGCCAATCAACGGGTTCCCGTTCTTTCCGATGAGGATGGCGAACGCTTCGAGGAACAGGGCGGCTACGAAAGCTGGCGACAGGTGGGTGAGGTAATGTTGCAGGCCGTTCAATCAGGCGAGATTGTACCAGGGACCCTAACACCTCTCCTGCACGAGTCCGTTTCTGAACGCCTAGCCAGTCAGGCATTCGGCATGGCCGCAAGTAGCATCTCTGTCGAGGAAGTATCTCAGCAGCACCCAATGGTGGGCGAAATTCTTTCACTAGGAGAAGTCCCCGACGAACAAATTGGTCCTACTTTGCGGGGCATACGGGAGTTGAAGCAGACTCGAGATCTACAATCCTTTTCTGATGATCCCGAGGATATATGGACGGATATAAGGGACGAGATCATACGCGACACTGCCGCAGGGAACCTGACCACCGGCATTACCCGCGCCGAGCACGCCTTAGTTGCCAACCGCTACCAAATGGCGCGGTGCGCAAAATTGATTGCATTTGCAGGCGAGTTGCTCGAGCATCGGCCTTCTCTGGATCAAAATAACCGGATCACACTGCCGAGCGGCACGATTATCGGCGTAGTGCCCGGCCAAGAGGCAATCGCCGAAGATTTATTGGACGCCTCGTCATGGATAGGCCGCGTTGAGCTGCACGACCGCGTTTTCCGGGTAAAAACCCAATCCGGTTACTACATACTCAAGGAACATAAAGGCGGTCGCCACGCTTTTACAATAGATTTGCCTGACATGTTCACGGCCGACTCGGAACGTGAAGCTGAGATTGCCGCCGACTTTATGCCGCTCGGTACCGTCACCGATGGTGACGTCAGTGTGAGCTGGGAAAAGCCGATTGGTTTTGTTCGCGATCCAAGCGGTTTTGATTTTTCGATGTTTGCGTACGAAGAAAACCTGATCCCGCGCGAAAAAATCAATGATCAGCTCAAGGAAGCAATACTCGTACATCGCACACACTATGAAACCGAGTACCTAGCCACCCAAGTCCGAGTGCAAGAAGGTGAACACATTGACTGGGATACTTTTGCCCAGGCTAAAGCGTACCTCCTGGTACAGCACGCCCGGGAAATGGCGCGCAAAGTAAGCCTGCAGAATGGCTATGTAGACGAGGATAACGGCGTTCGTTTCCTGCCCATACCAGACCATGAGTTCCGCATCCATACATCGGAGACGGGCGTTAATCTGGAGCTGATAGGCATGGACTTTGAGCACTTCCAACGGCCTAGCCACGAAGACATCAAAACCCACATCAAGTCATATAACCGCCTTATAGAAAAGAACCCAGTCGATACGGCTAATATCCTAGTAAGGGGTCTGAGGGGCGACGCACTGACAGCCGCAAAGGCTATCGTCGCCCGTCTTCACGCTCAAAGAAAGCGCCACTTACCCGAAAAAATCCCTGAGCTGTAGTTATTGCGTTACAGTAAAGTCGCCGGTCATTTTGTTTTCTTTGTGATCGTGGAATTTGTGCGTGCCTGCTTCGGTAAGCCGCATAACTGTATCGTGGTGCCCGTACGCGGTCATGTTGCTCTTGCCGGCATACATTGCGACCTTTCCGGGCGCGCCAAAGTCGATTTCACGCGTGGTACTGTCATGATTCATAAATGTGATCGTATCGCATAAGTGTGCGTTGATGTGGCTGGGTGTCGCCGTATTGTCCATGAGCATTACCTCATGGTTTGTTCCGGTCCCTGCAGGGCATGTGCCGGTCTGTTTGCCGTTAACTTCATATAATGCTTCGTCAGCGGCTACTTTATCCATCACGTCCATACCGGCCATGTTGTAGTGGAGATTCTTCATAATCCACAGCGAACCGCCCACCACGACGAAAATAATGCCGACCGTCGACACAAGGAATATCGCGTTCGAGTGCGGTTTTTTCTCTCTGCCCAAATGCAAGAAGAAGAAGAGTTGTACTACCATCTGCAGCAGGGCAAACCCGAGGATAATTGCCAGCAGCTCATTTTTGGCAAAAGTTTTGTGGACAATCAAATAGTACGGGATGAGCGTGAATACCAGGGACAGGATAAATCCAGTGACATACGACGTTATTGTCCCGTGGTGGGGTTCATGCTGGGTGCCAGCTTTGTGATTTTTGTGAGTGGTTTTGTGTGTGGTCTGACTGCTCATACGAATGCCATTAGGTACACTACGGTGAAGATAAAGACCCAGACGATATCCAGGAAGTGCCAGAAAAGACTAAGCAGCGACAGCTTGCGTACCAAATGCGAGTCGAGCCCCCGTTTCCAAATGAACACTAAGGTGGTCCCCATCCACAGTAAGCCCGATGTAATGTGCGCCCCATGCGTACCGACGAGCACAAAAAACGATGAGAGAGCGGCATTGCTGCGCCAGGTATGACCTTCGTGAACAAACGCGGCAAATTCTTTTATTTCCAAGGTCAGGAAGGCGACACCCAGGAGGAATGTGATCCCGAACCAGGTGAGCACTTGGGTTTTGTTGCCCCGGCGCGCCGCCAGCATGCCGAGCCCGGCGGTAAAGCTACTGGTAAGTAGGATAAGTGTCTCGGCCAAAACCCCTGGCAATTTGAAAAGTTCACTGCCCGCAGGGCCGCCAGCAGTGTTATTGCGCAGTACTGAGAATGTCGCAAACAGCACGGAGAACATTAATAGGTCCGTCATAAGGTAGACCCAGAAGCCGAACCCAACCCTATCGTCGGAGGCTGCCTCGTGGCTTTCTAGTTCACGCTCAGCTTCCATGTACCCTCCGTTTGAGTCCGACGACAAGCCCCAAGGCCCACGTTACAACAATCTTAATAAATTCCCATAAGCTCATTTCTTCGCCCGCGATCGGCTTCTTTGCACTGTCGGCCTTTTTGCGGTCTTCCTCAATCTTTTCAATTTCTTTGGCAGTAATCGTGTATTCTATCTTGTCGTTAAAGGTGCGGGCGATGAAGCAGACAATGACACCAAGTATGCCAGCCGCAGCCAGCCAGTTAATGTGCCAAACGAAGGCAAAGCAAGTAGCAAAGGCACATATGGCTATATAGATGCCTGAAGCGGTATTGTAGGGCACACGAATATCTTCATATTTGGCTTTGGGCAAGCCGCCATGCTTCTTGAACTCATAAAAGGCGTCACGGGTCGTAATGGTCGGGATAACGGCCATGTTGTACGATGGCGGCGGACTCGCTGTCGCCCATTCCATTGTGCGGCCATCCCAAGGGTCACCGGTAGTATCTACCAACTGGCGTTTTTGTATAACGCTGGCGATGATCTGAACAATCTGCAGAGCAACACCCGTCGCAATAACGAGGCCGCCAATAAACATCATGATATAAAACGGCTGCCAGCCAGTCGACGCATCGTAATGATCAAGCCTTCTGGTCGCACCCATAATGCCGAGCACGTACATCGGGATGAATGACAGGCAAAAGCCAACGATCCAACACCAGAATGCCTGCCGGCCGATTCGCTCATTGAGCCTAAACCCGGCGAACTTTGGAAACCAATAGTTGATGCCGGCAAAAATACCAAACAATACGCCGCCAATCACATTGGAATGGAAATGCGCTACCAGGAACAGACTATTATGTAACTGGAAGTCTGCCGGCGGGACAGCCAAGACCACGCCCGCCATGCCGCCAATCGCGAATATGCCTACGAACCCCAAGAACCAGAGCATCGGCAGGGTAAATTTGATGCGACCCTTGTGCATCGTCGCAATCCAGCCAAACACCAGCACTGACGTTGGTATGGCAATAACCATCGTCATGACTCCAAAGAAGGCGTTTACATCTGCGCCGGCGCCCATCGTAAAGAAGTGGTGCAACCACACCGACAGCGCAAACACCGTCACGCCAATCATAGCCAGCACTTGCGAACTGTAGCTGGCTATCGACTTCCGGCTGAACGTCGCAACAACTTCGGAGAATACGCCAAACGCGGGCAATATCAAGATATACACTTCGGGGTGCCCCCACATCCAAATGAGATTGGTATACATCATAGCGTTGCCGCCCAAATTAGTCGTAAAGAAATGCATGCCAAAATAACGGTCAAAGAACATCAAAAAGAGCGTCGCCGTGAGCAATGGAAACACCGTGACAACCATGATCATGCTGCACAAGCTGCCCCAGGTGAACATCGGCATCTTCCATAAGGTCATGCCGGGCGCACGCATTTTGAGTATGGTCATAACAAAATTGATTCCGGCGAGCGTCGTCCCGATACCCGAAATCTGCAAACTCCATATCCAATAATCCACTCCGACTCCCGGGCTAAACTGAATCCCGCTCAAAGGAGCGACAGCCAGCCATCCGGTGGCAGCGTATTCTCCGCCCACACCAAAGAACAGGTTGACCATCAGGACACCGCCCACATATAACCAAAAACCCAACGTGTTTAAGAACGGTGACGCCAGGTCGCGCGCACCAATTTGCAGCGGCACAATATAGTTAATAAGCCCGAACACAAAGCCCATGGCAACGAAGAAGACCATAATGTTACCGTGGGCTGTAAATATCTGTTGGAAGTGCTCGGACGAAAGGTACCCATGCGAGGCGCCAAGTACCGCCGTACTCGGAGCGAGCGCTTGCTGCAGCCACACCATGAGGGCATCCAGCCCGCCGCGAATCAGCATAAATCCGGCCACAATAAAATACATGATGCCGATCCTTTTTGGGTCGACAGAAGTCAGCCATTCACCCCATAGCCACTTCCATCCCTTGACGCGGGCGAGGATGGCCAACGCCAGTATGGGAAGCAGAATAAAACCTATGGTTCCGCCAATGGTAAACCACTCGTGCGGCAAGGCATGCTCAGTCAGTTTGCCTAGAAAAAATTCTTTCATTCTTGCTTTCCCATATCCATCATATGCGCATGGTCGCCCATCGACGCCACGTATTTCATTAGTACTTTATCATACAGATTGTTATCTACGGCAGCATAGAGAGCGGCCGGGTTATTCTGACTGGGTTTGAGTAATTGCTGGTATTCCGCCTCGTTGAGAGTTTTGCCAGACAACTTCACTTGGTTTACCCAAAAATCAAATGCGAGCTTAGGGCTAACGCGCGTCGTAAACTTCATATCGGCAAAACCGGCGCCATTTATTTCGGCCGAGCTACCCACGTAGTCACCCTGCGTGTCGCCCACAAGATTCAGCTGGTTCAAGTGCCCCGTCATCGAGTATAACTGGCCGCCGAGATTAGGAATCCAGAACGAGCTCATAGGCGCTTCGTCGGCGGTTAGCATAAACGTTACCGGCGTGTGTTCTGGGATCTGCACAAAATTAACAGTCGCGATGTGCTGCTCAGGGTAAATAAACACCCACTTCCAGCGCATGGAAACGACTTGAATGGTGATTGGCTTGGCGTCTGCAGCAATGGCGTGCTTAGGGTCAAGCTTGTGGGCGGCAGGCCACATAATCATCGCCAGTACCAGCGCGAATATACTCGGAATCAGCCATATGTTCGAAACAAGCATCCTATTGTTCCGCGCCTTGGAGCTGCGCTTTACTTTGGCGTTCGATTCCCGATATTTCCAGGCTATAAAATAGATGAGAAACAGTGCCGGAATGGCGATCACCAGCAGTATAGCCACCACGACGATCATGAGCCCGCGCTGCTCGTGGGCGATCATACCCTTGGAGTCAAACAGCGCGACATTGTTTCCGTGCATCATCGCTGCAATCATCACCGTTAGACTAGCCAGCCCCAGCACAATGCGCCATACGATGATGCCTGTGCTACTTTTCCTATGTTTTTGCATTAACCGTAGCTCCCTCGGGAATGACTATAACCATTACCAAAACTATAACAGGTTAGCCTGTAGCACGTCTATTACTAATCCCTCGCCCCCGGCCAAATTTAGCTCTGAGCGAATGAAAGAATTAGCCAGCTCGATTAGACAAAACCTTACTATCCAGTAGCGGTTCAGCGTATATCTTGACAAAATATAGCTTTTATGATATTTTGTACTTAATTGACTTGTTCCGGGAGGAATTTTTAAGTATGGTAAAAGCAATCATAGGCGGAGTCGTAGTCTTAGTTATTGGCGGCACAACTGTTGCGGTGAGTAATTCAGATATTGCCGATAACTTTTCTAAAAATACCGGCATGACCAAACAACAGGCACAGCAGTATGTAGGCAACATACAAAAAAGTGACTTGGAGTCTTTTTCAAAGGTTGGGCAGGACTTAGTAAGTGACGGCAACTTAATACAAACTGAACTATCCAGCATTGACTGTGTTAATTACACATATAAATGGGAAACAGCTTCATTGAGCTGCCAGGATGCTAGGAATGAGTTTCAAACCATCAGCAACGATGAAACTGCTCTAGGAAATTGTTATCAAACCTTGGACACAAACTTAGGAAATTCTGCCAAGCTTAAAATGAATGAGTGTATCTCTGATATAGATGTAGTCAATGCAGACTACGATTTGCCAGTAGCAACAACATTTTTAGACAGCAACACCCTTACCAAACAGAAAAACACCAACATATATAATAAATCTGTTTTAGAAGCAGCATTACAGTCCAACTAACTAGTGTGGAGCTAGGCCTTTGCTATGAAGCTACGTGGTCAAAAGTTGTCTTAATGAATCTACACTCTTACGCTATAGCATGCGGGAAGACCAAACTTTTGCCTGTCTTAAGGTATAATTACCGCTGTGAAGAAGGCGATTATTTTCCACGGCACCGACGAAGACCCCGATCGGTACTGGTATCCCTGGCTGGCCCTGCAACTCCGCAACCGTGGCTACGAAGTTGCAGTTCCGTCCTACCCCGAAATTAACCACACGCATATTTCTGAATTCCTTCCGAAAGTTCTAAAAAATCATTCGTTTGACGAAAACACTGTCCTTGTCGGCCATTCCGCAGGCGGCCCATTGTTACTGAGCATCTTGGAGAATGTCGACGTTGTTATTCCGCAAGCAATCCTGGTTGCTGGCTACTCGGCCCGCTTTGAAGGCGAAAAACTCGACCCGGTATTGCAGGGCAGTTACGATTGGGGCAAGATCAAAAAGAATGTTAAGGATATATATTTCGTAAACTCCGTCAACGACCCGTGGAGCTGCGACGACAAACAAGGCCGCATCATGTTTGACCATTTAGGCGGTACGCAAATCATCCGCGACGAAGGCCATTTTGGGTCAGGTACATACAACCAGCCATACCCGGAATTTGAACTACTTAACCGGCTCATTCCGTAGGTCCATATTGAAGAAGCATTTCGATATTTATCCGTGACGCCAGCATTTGCGTTTGAGCCGCTAGTATAGACTCCGGTAAAAAGAACTTTTTAAGGCGCCGCGACTTGCTGTGGCGCCTCTTCGTCGGGATAGGTGTGTCACCCTCTGCTATACTGGCTAACATATGAACACACCAGACCACATTGCTTGGAACAATCAACTCCGCATCGCTTTCTCGGACGTCGATGAAACTATTGCCGACGTCTATACACCTGCCGAACCTGAAATGATCGGCGAGCTGTCTTCCTACTTGCAGGATGGCGGCAAATTATTCATGGTGACCGGCGGTAGTTTGGCGCGTGTCAAACGGGACATTACTGACCGCATCGATCCCGGGCTCCGCCACGACATACTGATAAGCCATTGCAGCGGCGCCGAAGTGTGGGGCTTTACCAGCGAGGGCGACTTGCGCGATAAGCCATTCTACAGCGTTTACGAAGACACTTTCACGCCGGGAATGAAAGAAAATTGGCGAAAAGTCATTACGCAACTGGTAGGCGAATTCAGCCTGCGCCCACACCCCGCACAGCCAAAAGTAGCGTTCTGGCAGCAAACCGGCCGGGACCCGCTGGACATTATGCTGGACGACCGCGGCCCGCAAATTACCATGGAAGTAGTCAACGGCATAGATCTTACCGACGAACAACTGGCTAAGCTCTCGTACGAGGTGCCGCTCACCCACGGAAAGCGTGACCTGCGCACCGCTATCCAACAACGGGCCATCCATCTATTAAAAGAAGCGAAGATTCCTATTACGCCGCGCTTTGGCGGCAACTTCGCCTTAGACTTTGCTGTTGAGGGCGTGTCGAAGACAACCTCAATTACAGCAGTCCTTACTGAGCCGGAAGTATTAGCCACCATCGGGCTAGGAGTTAATGACGTACAGAATCCCGCCGAACTGGAAGTGTGGGGAGACAAATATTCTGTACTACATGGCGGCACCGACCGGCACATGAGCGAAGCGCTGCCGCCGGAAGTGCGCTCTATAGACTTTCGCCAGGAAGATCCGGCAGAATTCCCTCAGGGCTACAATATTGTCATATGGGATGGCGAACAGCATCTGCACTACGGTTTGCTCGAGTATCTACAATCCCGGCACAAAAATAACGAGTAAGCTACTTAGTTGTTTTGCGGCGGAACAACCACGCGGCGAGCGGCAGCGAAACAACCAGAATAGCCAGGCTCCAAGCGACGGCTTTCCACCCGTAGCTGCCAATCGGCCGGCCGAGCATAAGGGCGCGGATCGCTTCAACCACCTGAGTGATAGGCTGATTCTCGGCGAACGCTTTTAAGATTGGCGTCATATTCTTGGTAGGCACGAACGCGCTACTGGCAAATGTCAGCGGGAAAATTATGATGAACGATAGCCACTGCACGGCTTCGACACTCTTGGCTATGACGCCGACAATGGCCGCCAGCCACGAGAACGCCAACGTAAACAGCATCAGAATTCCGGCAATCGCAAACCATTCGGCAACACTTGCGCTCGAACGGAAGCCAATAACCAGGCCGGTAATGATCATGACCGTCGTAGAAATAGTGTTGCGGAACAGATCAGAAATAACGTGGCCGTTCAGCACGGCAAGGTTCGACATGGGCAGGGAGCGGAACC
>DASYJQ010000004.1:0-7558 GCA_035996265.1 Saccharimonadales bacterium (SeqCode) | reverse complement strand
TCAAGGGCTGTTTCTAGTTCCTTTTCGTCTTCGTCAAGGATAAGGTTGGCGAATGGATCATTCTTAGTCATGGCTGTCTCCTTCTTGTATATATTTCTTGGTTAGCGCTCTGCTGGGATAGATAGTCTTTAAGAATATCTCTTTCTTTTGCATGTTGATTACGTACGGAACGGCATAGGCATAGCTCTTAACCTTCACAACGTATACTCGTTGATTAGATCGGCGTTCGCTTGGGTGGACGATATCTGCAAGGAGACCTCCTGCCTGTATGTCATCTATGATTTCCTCGAAGGTAATACCCCGTGTTGCCCCCAGCAATTGGTTCTTTTCTTCATTAAATCTAATACTGAATGCCATATGCATTATGATAAGCATTTGTACATTGATTGTCAATACAATTTGCACTACCCTGGCAGCTAATGACGGTAACAAAAAAGTAATGCGGCTCTATTTAGATCACGACACTCCAGAATCAACAACTGTACAAGAGCTATTTAGCATCTACTAGTAACGCCAGCGACACTCTCAATCACTTCCAACTTTAATACGGTCGTCTTCGTCGAATAGCTCACGAACTTCTTGAATGTCCCGTTCAATTTTTGTATCATCGTACAAGCCCAAAATTTGGAATAGGTTCACTATCCCCCAGTCATACAGAACGCAGCTCAATTCCTAGCCACTGACGATGCTGTCATCGGGGTCATTTTCTACCTCTTACGAAGCTCATGTGACAAATTCAGAGTTGGTTATAATACAGAGTCCTAACTGGCCCTTGGGAGTAAATTTTGACGGCCCGTAGCCACAAAATGAGTTCAATAACCAAACACATACACACAAAAAAGGACGAGAGCATCTCATCCTTTTGAGCACTATTTAATCAGGATTCGGCTCACTTAATATAGTCGTGAAGCTTACGGGCATCCTTGTGCTTGCGTAGCTTAGCAAGCGCCTTAGCTTCGATTTGGCGGATACGTTCGCGGGTGACGCTAAATTCCTGCCCTACTTCCTCTAAGGTGTGCTGCTTGCCGTCTTCCAGCCCGAAGCGCAGCTTGATGATCTTCTGCTCACGCTCGGTCAGGGCGCTCAGCATGTCCTTGACCTGCTCTTTTAGGAGTTGGTTAGTGGCTGATTCTTCCGGGCTGATAGTGTCTTCGTCTTCGATGAAGTCAGCCAATACTGATTCTTCTTCGTCGTCACGGATCGATGCGTCAAGCGACGAAATATCCTGCTTGATCTTCATGATGTGCTCGACTTTGTCGACTTCGATTTCCATGGCCGCAGCAATTTCTTCGTTGGTCGGTTCGCGGTTGAGTTCCTGCGTCAAACGGCGCTGGGTGCGCAGCAATTTGTTGATGGTTTCAACCATGTGTACCGGGATACGAATGGTGCGGGCCTGGTCGGCGATAGCACGGGTAATAGCCTGACGAATCCACCAAGTAGCGTATGTCGAGAATTTGAAACCCTTGTCCGGGTCAAACTTCTCAACAGCACGCAACAGGCCGGTATTGCCTTCCTGGATCAAGTCCAAGAGGTCCAAACCGCGGCCGACGTAACGCTTGGCAATCGAAACTACCAAACGCATGTTCGCTTCGGCCATTTTGTCCTTGGCGTCTTTGTCGCCGGCAACCACGCGCTGGGCCAATGCCAATTCTTCTTCGGCGGAAAGCAACGGGATTTTACCAATCTCGCGCAAGTACAGACGAACGCTGTCATCTGCGATGTCGTCTAGATAGTGCTGGTCTTCGGTAACGACTTCTTCGTCGCCTTCAGCTGTCCATTCGTCGCTTAGCTCGACGGGTTCATCATCGGCCGGAACGGCTGCAGTGGTGACCTGTACGTTAATATCGGCAAGTTCGGTGTACAGCTTGTCGAGGACATCGGCATTTTCCGGTGTGTCGGCTATTGCAGTGGTGATGTCACGCTGATCAATATGGCCAGTTTTTTTAGCCTTGGCGACAAGGTCCTTCTTAATCTGGTCAAAGTCGGGTGCGGCGCCCTCTACTGGAGCTGCTTTTTTAGATTTAGGCATTAAACTCCTCCTTTATAGGTTTTTAATAAGTTATTGAGTTTTTTGTCGAGTTCCTGGAGCCCTGCGATGCGACTGTCGTCGGCGGTGTGCATTTCGCGGGCAATACGCGCTTTTTGTAATTTTACATATTGGTCTATCAGATGGGCCTGCAATCGAGTGGCTTCGTAATGAAGTTCCGTAAGCTCGAGGTCCTGATAGAGCTCTTCAAACAATAATGACAACATTTTACCATAGTCTGCCAGGGGTCGCCAAGCGGCAGCCTTGCTGGCCTCCCCGGCAAAGTCAGGATGCTCACGCAAAAACGTCAGTAAATCGCCGGCTTGCTCCTCAGCCAACATCTGTGGTTGGAACGGTTCAAGGTAGCGGCGGATGGATGGCTGCATGAGCGCCAAAGCCAACAGATGGTTCTCGGTCTTGGTCATTTCGACGCCGGCCCTATCAAGCACCTTGGGCGCAGCAACGTGCTGTTTAAGCCGCGGCTTAGCCTCTGGAGCCTGTAGCTTAGTCAGCAACGCCTCGCGGCTAACGCCGATCAGCTTGCCGACTTCGGCCAGGTAATGCTCCTGCTCCACCTGGTCTTGCAGGCCGCGTACCACTTGCAAAATAACATCGCTGAACTGCCGCTTGCCCTGCGCGCTGGTGATATCTAACTGCTTTTGGTAACGCGCAATGAGCCAGTCGAGCGCATACCGTGGCTTCTCGATAATCTCTTCCCATTTGGATTTATCCTGTTTGATTAGCTCGTCAGGGTCTTTGCCGCTTGGAATCGTAATAATGCTCAGCGATACACCCACTTTGCTGGCAATAGGGATCGACCGTTCGGTGGCGTTCAAGCCGGCATTGTCAGCGTCAAAACTCAAACGCACGTCGGGGCTAAAACGGCCGAGCGCCTTAAGATGCTGTTCGGTCATGGCCGTACCGGCAGTAGCGACTACCTGGCGCACACCGGCCTGGTGACTGGCAATAACATCAAGATTACCCTCCGTTACAACTGAATATTTCTTTTTACGGATCGCCTCTTTAGCCAAATGCAGGCCGTATACGTGGCGCGATTTATCGTACAACATTGTTTGCGGCGTATTGATGTACTTCGGCGCACCCGGATCATCAATCAATAACCTGGCGGTAAAACCAATTACCCGCCCCTGCTGGTCCTGCAATGGGATCATCAAGCGGCCACGGAACATATCGCCCATGCCCCGGTAGCGCTGCGCGCTCAGGCCGGCGCCCCGTATTTCGTCGTCGGTAAACTTTTTGGCACGCATAAAGTTAAGCAGCGCATCGCCGGTATTCGGACTGTAGCCCAAACGCCATTCTAATGCTGTTTGCTTGCTGAACTGGCGCTTTTTAAGAACGTATTCTAACGCCGTTTGATTGCGGCTGAATTGCACCTGATAAAACCGGGCGGCCAGTTCCAATGCTTCATAGAGGCGTTCTTTTTCTTTATTATTGGACGAACTGCGCCCGCGGTATTGGTCGAGGTCAACGCCGGCCTTGCGCGCCAGCAGCTCTAACGCGCCCCTAAAATCCAAACCCTCCATTTCCATGACGAAACTGAACATGTTGCCGCCCTTGCCGCTGCTGAAGTCGTGCCAAATTTGTTTTTCGGGGCTAACGACAAAACTTGGCGTGCGTTCATTGCCAAAAGGGCTCAGGCCCTTAAAGTTTCGCCCGGCCCGTTTCAGCTCCACATACTGGCTAACCACGTCTTCGATGCTTAACCGGCTCTTGATATCCTCAACCGCGTCCATTACCTCTTATTGTACGCTAACCTACCCCTGTTTCACAGAGGTATCGATAATTGCTATTCGCTCGCTAAGCTCTCAGAAGCCTTCGGAACGCAAACCATTTGTGGTTAAATACGTTATATGGATCCGCAACAACCGGTTGCCCCGCTGCCGCCCAACATGCCAGCGTCCGGCCAACCTCATCTTCCCCACAACCCTGGCTCCCCTGACGACCCCTACCGGTTTATTATGGAGCCGCCCAAAATCACTAAGCCAAAAGTACCTGGTATTGGCAGCAACCCCTTCCTCATGAAAATCGTATTTTTCTTGGGCGGCGCCGTTGTCGTTATGATCGTAGTCGCCGTTGTGATCAATATTTTCTTCGGCAGTAAGACCAATATTCAGGATATCGCCGACATCACTGCTACTGAGCAAGAGCTTATCCGGGTCAGTAACAAAGGCGGTGACGCGACCGACCAGTCGGTCAAAAATGCCGCTGTTACAACCCAGGCTACAATCATCACCGAACAGCAGGAGTGGCTTACCTTCCTGTCCAAGCACGGCCATAAGGCTGACCCTAAAAAACTGGCGCTCAAAAAGAACGCCGCTACCGACACGCGCCTTACCCAGGCCCAGGCGACCAGCACCTTCGACCTGACATTCACACAAATTATGCGCACTCAGCTGCAGGCACACAGCATCGAGCTTAAGAACGCCTACACGAACGCTACCAACAAAGACGAAAAAACACTGCTCGAAAAAGACTTTAAGGCAGTGAATTTATTACTGGAACAGTGGCCGGACAACACGGCCGCCACCCCTGTCAATCCCTAATTATTTGGCAGCGGCAGCGACGAGGTCGTAGGAGTGCCGGATAAGCGGCTGCACTTCAGTCCATGGTAATTGGCCGCTCATAATCACGGTATTCCAATGTTTTTTATTCAGGTGGTAACCGGGCATAATCGTCTCGTATTTCTCACGCAGCGTTTGCGCTAATAGCGGGTCGCACTTCAGGCTCAGTTGGATTGGATTAGACTGCTCACTAACCAGGGCAAACATTTTGTCGTGCACTTTGTATACGGCCACGCCCTCACCAAAGGGATAGTTGAGTACGGCGTTAGGAAACGTCAACAAAAATTCATGTAAATCTTTGTGGGTTGGCATCATACGTCTATCCTAACACGTCGAGTACAGCCGGAATATCTTCGATTATGTGGTCGGCGCCCTGGCGGTCGCGGTCGTTGGCCGAGCCGTGGGCGACACGAATCGTCTTACCGACGCCGGCGTGCTTGCCAAGTACCATATCGCTGTGGGCATGGCTGACCATAGCAGTTTCGTGAGCCTCAACGAGCATGTTCTGGAGCAGTTGGTGGACTGCGGCAGTACCTTTGGGCTCTTCGGCGTGATCGCTGCATACGACGCTGTCAAAGTGGTGGCGAATGCCGGCTTCGTCCAAACGGACCAACACGCGGTGGTCACTGCTGGACAAGGCACCAATTTTTACCCCTAGACGGCGCAAAATCGTCAACAGTTCTGCTACACCCTCGTGTAGCATGTCACCTGCTGCGAATATCGTATCGTCTAGATCAAAAATTACTGCTTGCATATATTTGCCAACTCAAAAAGTATATTACCTATTATACACTCCTTCTCTACACCTGTAAAGGCAGCAGCAGTGGTGACTATCTGTAGCGCGGTGGATGCACGTAATGTGAGCCAGTACTGTCCTTATGTATTTTGTATTAGACCCTCTTTGCATCAAAAAAGCTATAGACTTATTACAATAATTATGCTAATGTATATTTATGTCAGAACAAATAAACAACAATCCCAATATCACCGTAAACATAGCTAATCTGCCACCAGATTTTTTGGAAGTAGATCAGAATCAGCTTGAAGCCTCGGCCAATCGTGAGCGCGGCATGGCAGATTTACTCGAAGGATCGGCCGCACTCCGTCGCGATATTTTCGTTGACGGCGCACTTGCGGACGGCGTCACCTGGGAAGATAGTGAGGTGCTGCGACACGTAAATCGTGGTGCAGCCTTAACTGAACTGCTTTTGATTGATGGTGCCCCTTCACACGATGAAGGTACGGATAACGCCTACAGGGATATGTATGGCCTAGGCACGGTGGATGACGAAATTCAGGCCAGGCCAGAGCGAGAGCTTTTTTCTGCAGCCGCTCATGATTTAGTAGAGTCTAGGCGCGGCGTAGCAAATGCGGAGTTCCAGGGCCTAAGTGCAGAGGAAACTGCAGCCAATAGGGAGACACATCTCTCTCAAGTTGACGATGTGCTCGCCAAGGCAGGTTTGCGCGAGGCCGTTGAGTCGGCCGTAGCAAACCTTACCGGACCTGGCCTTGAAGGATCGCCTACGCAACTGTTCGATGCCAAGTACGGCGCAGCCTTAGTAGTCTTGGGCACTGCTATTACAAAGTCGGCGTAGCAGTCTCTAGTTTTCGGCGCCGGGCGGATTTTTAAGCCGTTCCAGGTAAAACTGCAGCTCGGCAATCGAAGCCTGAATGTCGTCAAAAGCGCGGTGCGCGTCCTTCTTTTCGTATTCGACACCGTAGCGGCCCTGCATAAATATCTTGAACGAAGTCACATCAAGCATGCGGTAATGCAGCAAGGCATCGACTTCGGGCCACCACTTTTTAATAAATAAGCGGTCGTTATGAATCGAATTACCGCCTAAAATAGCCGACTCGTCGCCAAATTGCGCTTTTATAAATCCAATTAACTCGTGTTTTACTTCTTCCTCGGGCCTGCCCTGCGTCCGCACACGCTCGGTTAGCCCGCTGGCGGCGTGTTGGGCCTTGGGCCACTCTACCATGGCTTCAAGGGCTTCGTCTGACTGCTGGACGATAGCTTCGTAGCTGGCCAATGTCTTAAAGTTAAAGTCGGTAACTTCCGCTGCAATCTCTATAATCACGTCACGTTCTGAATCGAGACCGGTCATTTCCAGGTCTACCCATAGTATCTTTGTCGGTGTTACTTTTCTGATGTCCATCCTAGTACTCTACTCAACGCATTGATTGCACGCAATAGTAGAGTATATACGGAGGCACTATTTCTTGCTCTTTGGCAAAAACTGGAGTGCGGCCGAATTCACGCAAAAACGCATGCCTGTTGGTTGGTCAGGCGCGTCGTCGAACACATGGCCGAGGTGGCCGCCGCAGTTGGCGCACGTTACCTCGTCACGAATCATACCAAACGACGTATCGCGCGTTAATTTTACGCTGCCCGGCTTGGCATCATAAAAACTCGGCCAACCACAGTTGGTATCGAACTTAGTATCGGAATCAAATAGTACGTTGCCGCAAGCAGCACAGGTATAACTGCCGGCTTTGTCGTTGTATAAAAGTTTGCCCGTAAACGGCATCTCCGTACCCTTTTCGCGTAGTATGTGGAATTGTTCGGGCGTGAGCTTTCGAGCCCATTCGTCATCGCTCAGGCTTGACATGACCTAATCTTTCTTTTTGGATAGTTTATCGAGCTTGAGTAACTTAAAGATGGCGTACACGATAAGGGCCACCATAATAAAGCTGAATAACGAATAGGCAATATTGCCCCAGCCGATATCGGCATGACGCGAGCCGAGATGGACGCTGACTGTTTTGTCGGTCAGCAATTGCTGGCCGGGCAGAACTAAGGTGGTAATCGGATCGACAAATGATTTCATTATCGCGTCGACAACCGTCTTAATTTGCGTACCCAGCACTAAACCGATGCCGATGCCGATGACGCTTTGCTCACGCAGAAACTCAACGAAGCCGCCAAATTGCTTGGCGACCTGTTGGT
>DASYJQ010000003.1:0-8508 GCA_035996265.1 Saccharimonadales bacterium (SeqCode) | reverse complement strand
ATATGCAGGGCACGCAGGAAAAATACTGGAACGAACAAAAAACCCCGAAGGCGCAACATTAGTAGATCGCGACCCGAATGCCGTAAAAAAGCTAAAGGAACGATTCAAAAGTGAAGACGTGGAAATAATCCAAAAAGATTTTTTCTCAGCGAGCAAAAAACTGGCTGAAGAAGGGAAAAGGTTCAACCTGATTCTAGCAGATCTTGGCATTTCATCACCGCACATTAACGAGGCAAGTCGTGGGTTTTCAATCAAAGCCAATGGCCCGCTAGACATGCGTATGGATACGACACAGGAACTAACCGCAGAAGTAATGCTAAACACATATACTGAGCAGGAACTTGTGAAAATACTCAAAACGTATGGCGAAGAGCCAAAGGCCAGACTTATTGCACGATTAATAGTCGGTAATAGGCCGCTGAAAACAACACAGGAACTAGCCACTCTTGTTGCAACAGCCTGGCCAGGGCACAGCAAAGTTCATCCGGCGACACGGACGTTCCAAGCGATCCGTGTCGCGGTGAACAATGAGCTGGACCTGCTAGAGCGTAGCCTGCCGATATGGCTGGATACACTGCTTGCACCAGGAGGCAGAATAGCTGTCATCAGTTTCCATAGTTTGGAAGACCGTTTGGTCAAACAAGCTTTTAACGAACGTGCTGGTGACCGCTACGACGCGACTCTGTCCCTGATGACAAAACATCCGGTGACAGGCGATCGTAATGAAATAGTTTTTAATCCGCGTGCAAGGAGTGCTAAACTCCGAGCCGCATTGAAACAAAAATAAAAAAAGAAAGGGTGCAAAAGCCAATGCCAGTAGTGGTTAAAGACTTAAGCCCCCGCGCATACAAGGTCAACGTTACTGTACACCACGGTGTACTTGACGAAGAGGTCTAGGGGCGCACCGGCTGGCGGGTTAAACCGCCAGCCAACTAAGAATCAAATATTATCCCGGCAGGATTTCATTCTGCGGGACACAAAAAACAAAAACAAAAAGAGTTATGACATATTCAAGTTCATTAGCCCTAGGACGCACCAGGGGTGCGTTTGCGGGTCGTAACCAAAATGGGGTGGCGTTTCGTTCCTCACAGGAACGGGCACTCGGGCCGATTAGCAACAGCATTATTTTAATTGTGCTGGCACTTATCCTCGGGATGTTATATCTGGCGCAGGTCACCAAGACCAACGCTTACGGCTACAAGATTGCGAGCTTGCAGGCTGAGCAGACCCAGTTAAACGCCCAAAAAGATGACCTACAAGTTGCGGCAGCGCGCTTGCAGTCGGTTCCGCGTGTGCAAACCAGTGAGCAGGCCAAGGCCCTTGTTTCGGTCGCCCCCAGTGCAACCGTCAAACAATAGCCTATAATGCCTGGTATGCAACCGGCTTCTTTGACATCCCCGAATATTGCTGTGAAGCGCGTACGCATTTGTTTTGCAATTGTGGCCGTGCTTTTAGGCATTTTCATGGTACGGGCTTTTTATCTGCAGGTAATTAAGCACGAGTATTACCACAAGGCCGCGCTGAGCGACCAGCTCAAACAGTATGAAGTTCCGGCGCCGCGCGGCATTATTGAAGCCCATAACGGGGAACAGGTCGTGCCGATTGTTCTGAACCAGAAGCTGTTTACGGTGTATGCCGATCCGACGTTGATTAAAGATGCTAATAAATCGGCCGAGATGCTGGCTAAAGAGCTGGGCGGTCACAGCGACGATTATCTGCCAAAGCTGAAAACGAAGGCAACCAGCTATGTCGTGCTGGCCAAGCGCATTGAGACAGACAAACGCAACAGTATCATGAACCACAAATATGCCGGTATCGGCGCGCAGGAAATGACCTACCGTACTTATCCAAACGGCGCGCTGGCCTCGCAACTGCTGGGCTTTGTGAACAATGACGGCAAGGGCGTGTATGGGGTAGAGCAGGCGCTGAACGTTAGCTTGTCCGGTAAGGCTGGACAGCTGAAAGCGGTAACCGACATTAACGGGGTGCCGTTGGCTGCCAATACCGAAAACATACAGATTGCGTCGGTGCCCGGGAAGGACGTCGTGCTGACGATTGACATGCCGATGCAACAACAGCTGGAAGCTATTTTGCAGCAGGGTTTGAAGAATGCTAAATCGGACAGCGGCAGCGCCTTGATTATGGAGGCTAACACCGGGGCGATTAAGGCCATGGCCAACTGGCCCACCTACGATCCCACGAATTATGGGTCAGTGGAGGACGGCAATGTGTTTAATAATGCGACGGTCAGCTCGCCGCTGGAAGTCGGGTCGGTTATGAAAACGTTGACGACTGCCGCGGCGCTGGATCAGGGGGTCATTAAGGCTGATCAGACATATAATGATCCGGGCAGTTGGAAGATTGACGGCTTTAAAATTACGAATATTGAAGAAGATGGCGGGGCAGGGACCAAGAGCATTGCCGACTTATTGAACCTATCGCTAAACACCGGCGCCACATGGGAACTGATGCAAATGAGCAAGCCGGGCGGCACCGAGATAAACAGCAAGGGGCGCCAGGCCTGGTATAGCTACATGACCGACCATTTCCGCCTCGGCAAGCCGACCGGGATAGAGCAGGGGTATGAAGATCCGGGCATCATCCCGCACCCCGACGATGGCTATGCCCGCGACCTGACCTATGCTAACACTGCTTTCGGGCAGGCTATGACGGCCACGCCGCTACAGATGGCGGCGGCTTTCGCGGCATCGATTAACGGTGGTACGTACTATCAACCACGGCTGGTGGATGCGTACGTAACACCGGATGGCAATCAGACCAAGGTTGCACCCAAGGTAGTACGGACGAACGTAGTGTCGCCACAAGTGAGTAACGAAATGCAGGACTT
The DNA here is from genome assembly GCA_035996265.1 of Saccharimonadales bacterium (SeqCode). Lineage (GTDB taxonomy): Bacteria > Patescibacteriota > Saccharimonadia > Saccharimonadales > UBA4665 > PMNU01. The sequence continues at coordinate 5,660 of DASYJQ010000003.1, read as the reverse complement.
GCTGGAATACGTTGTAGCCAAACACTACCTGGTGCCACCCTTTAACCAGCAGCAATATGGCGTGGGCGGTAAGACGGGCACGGCTCAGATTGAAAAGGACGGCAAATACCTGGAGCACGACTTTAACGGTACGTACGTTGGCTTTGTGGGCGGCGACCAGCCCCAGTATGTTATATTCGTGCGTGTTAATACGCCGAAGATTGGCGGTTACGCTGGGGCAGGGGCGGCACAGCCGATATTCGGTTCATTGGGACACATGCTAATTGATAATTTTGGCGTAACACCCAAAGGCCAGTGATATAATAGTCGTAAGACAACTTACAAAGGATAAAATAAATGCATTCAACACTCTTTTTATCGGTGGAAACCGACACTTTGATTCGGGTTCTGCTCTTAGGGTTCCTGGGCTTTTTAATGAGCATGCTCATTACGCCCATTTATACGACGCTCGCCTATAAATGGGAATGGTGGAAGCGGCCGCGCACCTTGGACACAACAGGCAAGCCGGCAACGATGCTTATGAAGCTGCACGGCGAGAAACACAAACGGCACATCCCAACGATGGCCGGCATTGTGTTCGTGGTGTCTACGGTGCTTGTTACGTTGGTATTTAATCTCAGCCGTGAAGAAACGTGGCTGCCGTTGGCGGCCTTTGTCGGCGCCGCGGGCGTGGGGCTGTTGGATGACATTATTAACATTCGCGGCGACGGTACCGGCATTGCCGGGATGCGCAGCAAAGTTAAGCTGCTGTTGACCACGCTGGTCGCTCTGATCGGCGGCTGGTACTTCTACGTCAAACTCGACGTTACAGCTATTCATATTCCCGGTATTGTTGAGCCTTGGCACTTGGGCTGGCTGATCGTGCCGTTGTTTGTGCTGGTAGTTGTTTCGACCGCCAATGCTGTGAATATCAGCGACGGCCTGGACGGTTTGGCCGGCGGGCTGACATCAACTGCCTTTGGCGCGTATGCCATTATTGCCGCCATTGAAGGCCGCTTTGGTGTTGCCGCGTTCTGTTTGGCAATTGTCGGCGCATTGTTGAGCTACACCTGGTTTAACGTATTCCCGGCACGTTTCTTTATGGGTGATGTAGGGTCGTTTGCGCTGGGAACGGCGCTGGGCGTGGTGGCAATGATTACCGACACGGTCATGATCCTGCCGATTATCGGCTTAGTGTTTGTCGCCGAAGCCGGATCGAGCGCTATCCAGATATTGTCTAAAAAATTGCGCAACGGTAAGAAAATCTTTAAGATTGCGCCCATCCATCACCACTTTGAAGCTATTGGCTGGCCGGAGACTAAGGTCACTATGCGCTTTTGGATTATCGGCCAAGTGTGCGCCGTATTGGGCTTGATTGTCTTCCTGTTGGGCAGGTACGTATAACCGTATGGGATTCCTGCAAGCAGGTTTCTCGCCCGATACCGCCCGGAATAGAAGGGAATTTTAAATGGGGGCGGTGACGCGTCGGACACGCACCGCCATTTCTACGCAGCCGCTGGGAACGCGTCGCCACCGGCCCGATTATTGGATTCTTATTTTAGCTGCGCTGCTGTTGGCTATCGGGCTTATCGTAGTCTATGCTATCAGCCCGGCGCTGATTGTTGAAAAACACGTCAGCGGCAGTTTTTATGTGACCCGTCAGTTGATTGCGGTGGGCTTGAGTATCGTCGCCTTTGGCGTGACGGCCATGATCCCGATGGGGCAATGGAAGAAGTGGCACCTGCCGTTGTTGATCTTTGCCGCGCTGGCGACGACAGTGGCCCTGGCTATGCCGACTAACCCTGATTATCCGGCGCACCGCTGGATCCGTTTGGGCGGGCTGTCGTTCCAGTCTGTCGAATTGCTGAAATTCGCTTTACTGGTGTGGCTAGCCGCGCTATTGAGTAAAGGGTTACAAAAAGGCACCCTAAAAGATGATCTGACCACTCTGAAGCCGTTATTGTTCTGTTTAGGAGCAGTCGGTATCATCGTGGCCGTAATCCAGAGCGACTTTGGATCGATGGCTGTGATTGCTACGACGATGGCGGCGATGGTCTTTGTAGCCGGCATGCCAATGCGCAGACTGTTGATGGTGGCGGGTATTGGTTTGATTGCGGCAACATTAGCGATTTCGGCCGTACCGTACCGTAGAGCGCGTATAACGGCGTTTGTCCACCAGAACAATACTGCGAACTGTGCCGAACTTAAAACCGGTTATCAGGCCTGCAGAGCGCTCGTAGCGGTCGGTTCCGGCGGCATGATCGGCCTGGGGCTCGGCCGCAGCGTGCAAGCCTTTGGGTACCTGCCGGAAGCCGAGAACGATTCGATCTTTGCAATCTATGCCGAAAAGTTTGGTTTTATAGGGGTGGCGGTCCTCCTGGGGTTATTGATCGCATTCTTTGGCCGTATCAAGCGGGTGATGGAGCGGGCGCCGGATGATTTTAGCCGCTTGATAGCTACCGGCGTGTTCGCTTGGCTGGCCACCCAGACGTTGATTAATATTGGGGCGATGATCGGCCTGTTGCCGTTGAAAGGCATTACCTTGCCGTTTATCAGTTACGGTGGTACGAGCGTGTTGTTCGTGATGGCTGCCGTCGGGTTGGTATTTCAAATTTCCCGGTATACGCTCTATAGTGTACCGAGAAGCAGCAGTGTAAGTAGTAACGGAAGGACTGATTATGAAGATAGTCGTGACCGGCGGCGGGTCAGGGGGGCATATCACCCCAAATTTGGCAGTCGCACGTGAGCTAAAACAGCTCGATCCGGCTACGGAGATTATATATATCGGCCAAACGGGCGACTCACTCGGAGACGTACCGGCGGCCGATAAAAATATCGACCGCGTATACACGGTGCGCGCAGGGAAGTTCCGCCGCTACCACGGGGAAGGCTGGCGACAGATTCTTGATGTGCAGACGTTGTTAAAAAATCTACGCGACGCTTTTTATGTACTGGCCGGTCTGTGGCAGAGTTTTTGGCTGCTAGGCAAAATCAAGCCGGATGTAATTTTCGTAAAGGGCGGTTTTGTCGGCGTGCCGGTAGGGCTGGCGGCAACAGTGCGCCGGATACCTTACGTGACGCATGACTCTGACGCGCTGCCCGGCCTGGCGAACCGTATTATCGCCCCTTGGGCCAAGTTGCATACTGTGGCAATGCCCAAAGAAGTCTACAATTATCCAGCCAAAAATACGATTACTGTCGGTGTGCCGATTATGCATCATTTTGGCGCGCTGACCACAGCCGGTATTGAAGGCTTCCGCCACCAGCTGAAGCTTGACGAAGCCGGCCGCGTATTACTGGTGACCGGCGGCGGGCTGGGCGCACGGCGTATGAACGACGCCGTGGAGACCTGCGTGCCGGAGCTGCTGGAACGCTACAAAGATTTGTGGATTGTACACATTGCCGGCCGTCAGCTGGAGGCGGAAGTACGCCAGCACTACAAACAAGACCTGCCCGCCAAAGACCAGCACCGTGTGATTGTTAAAGGTTTTGTAAATAATATGTACCAATATAGCGGCGCGGCCGATGTGATTGTAACGCGGGCCAGCGGCACGGCTATGGCTGAGTTTTCGGCCCAGGCCAAGGCAACGGTTGTCGTACCTAACCCAATATTGGCCGGCGGCCACCAACTGAAGAATGCTAAAGTATTGGCCGACCGCAAGGCGATTCGCATGGTCAGCGAAGCGACGCTCAAGGGTGATCATTTAGCGCTGATGCCGCCATTAACTGATCTGTTCGATAACCCGGCAAAAATTATCGCCTTAGGCAAAAAACTGGAGACTCTGGCACAACCGCATGCCGCACATATGTTAGCAGTGTTATTATTAGAGGTAGCAAAGGGTACGCATAACGAATCCCTGTAAAAATAGCTGCCGCTAATGTTCAAAAAGAAAAACCCGACACCACCAGACCGCACGACGCGTACGCGTCAGCCGACAACCCGCGCTAGTAATTCGTCGGCGGTGTTTTCGTATCATTCCAGCCGGGCCGCACGCCCAGGCTCGGCGGGCCGCCAGCAGGAGCAGCCGGCACCGGCCGCCGCTCGCCGGAAAAAGCCGTTCAGCATGTTTAACCGCGGGCCGGTCACGCTGCTGCTGTTGGCAGGAATCGCACTCGTCGGCCTTAACCTGTACCTAAACGACAAGCCGGACGTCGTGCCAGTCAGTACGGACCGCAGCGTGATATTTTTGCAGGCCCAGCAGAAATATGAGGTTGCGGCCCGCGAAGCCGTCAGTAGGTCGCTTCTGAGCCGTAGCAAGCTAACCATTAACGCCACACGTATTGCTGACGATCTGCAATCTCAGTTCCCGGAGTTGGCACATGTCACGGTCAGCCTGCCGTTGGCCGGTAATCGTATCAAAGTGTACATTGAGCCATCTGCGCCGCAATTATTGCTGAGCTCCGGCAATGAGCTGTATGTAGTCGATACCGCCGGGCGGGCGTTAATACTGGCCAAGTACGTACCCCATGTAGAGCGGTTGGGATTACCCGTCGTAACAGATGAGAGTGCGCTGCCGGTAACCTTGGGCAAGCCGACGCTGCCAAGCAGCACAGTATCATTCGTAACAGAGGTAGTCGGCCAGTTGAAGGCCAAGAAGATACAGACTACCAGTTTGACCTTGCCCCAAGGAACCAGTGAACTGGACGCCAGGGTAGTAGGTGCGCCGTACTTTATTAAGTTTAATTTACGGGGTGACGCCAGGGTAGAAGCAGGGACATACCTGGCAGTTAAGGGGCAATTGGAACGCGATAGGAAAATACCAGCAGCATACATAGACGTACGGGTAGACGATAGAGCATATTATCAGTAGAACGCCCTACGCTCCCCTCGTAGTTCGTTATTTGTTCAGATACTTATTGCATCGGTGCTTTGGCAGGGAAAAACATATTAACGTATACAAATATGCAAATGTCAAATAATAGGCTAGTGAGCAGTAGGAGGGGGAATATATATAAACAATCAAAATGGTGAAAATGCAAATGATTTCACGACAACAATCAGCTAATCTGTGGATAACTTGAGCGGCATCTGCACGATAGCGTGAAAACATACATGCCAGACGCTATGCTGGTTGTAGGCCTGCGGGCTGCGCGCGGCGACGCATACAAGTAGGACGGGCCGCAGAACGTTAGGTGCATGCTTTTACATGTACATGTAAAGCATTAGCACACGGCATATACGTTGGCGGGCATACATAACAGGGCAAACTCCCCTACAGCAGTGGTATACGGTAATCATCCCGTATAGGTATATTAGAGTCGTAAAATATACATTGTGCGACGTCTCGTTGGTACCTAGTTTGTTGCTGTGGCACCGCCCGGTTCCGGCCAACCTTTGCCTGCGGATTTCGTCTGCTCTGCCTTGTTTGGTCTGCTGCTCTGCCATGTGCCAACATTACCTTGCCGTCTGAATGCTTGTAAGAACATATTCCTGCTCGTTTATCTACAATGTCTCATATGCATATAGATTAGATTTAAAACAGCCTGTAACTATACCCTGTTCGTATTTTGTATGTATTCATAATTACGTCGCTTTTGGCGGGTATCGCCTACCCTGGCATATCAGGGCAGCAGCGATTATCATATGAAGATGAAGTTACTGATTTTATTCGGGCCGCCCTCTGTTGGTAAGACGACGGTTGGCCAATTGATTGAGTGGCAAACTGGCTTTAAGCTATTTC
>DASYJQ010000002.1:0-3252 GCA_035996265.1 Saccharimonadales bacterium (SeqCode) | reverse complement strand
GCGTGGGCCCAGCTTGTCTGGGATAAACTTTCGTGCAAAGCACCAAGGTTAAAGTAAGAGCCCACAGTTTACTCCGGTGACGGCGTAAAGTGGTAAACCCTGTCTGTTGCAAGGAGATATGTCTTCCGGATTTTATCCGTGGTTCCCGCCAGGACATATCACAAAATCCGCTCGATCTTGGTGGCAACGCCAAGACTAGATAGATGATCGGCTAAAACAGAACCCGGCTTACGGAGAATCTGGCCTAATTACAAAAATACCTCCCCTAAAGGGAGGTATTTTTTACGTACGGCTTGTTGTACGACACTCAGTTTATTTTTGAGTTGCCTTAACGACTGCCTCAAAGGCCTGAGGCTCGTTGACTGCCAGTTCACTTAGGATCTTGCGGTCCAGGATGATGCTGGCGCCCTTAAGGGCTGCAATGAACTTGCTGTAGGTTGTACCGTGCAGGCGAACGGCTGCGTTGATGCGGGTGTTCCATAATTCGCGGAACGTACGCTTGCGGTTCTTGCGGTCGCGGGTAGCGAACTGAAGAGCCTTAGTAACGGCCTGCTTACCGCGCTTGTAGCTTGCGCGGTTCGAGTGAGTCATCCCCGTAGTTGCTTTACGGATCTTGACGTGTTTCTTGTGAGTGGCTACGCCACGTTTAACGCGCATCTCTAGGCTCCTAGTTTCTGCTTAATCATTTTAGTGTTGGTCGCATTCAGTGTGTCGAGGGTAGCGAGCTTGCGCTTGCGGGAACCGCTCTTCTTTTGCATAAAGTGGCTGACGTGCGAATGGTGGACGCGGACCTTGCCGTTTTTGGTCAAACGGACGCGATCCTTAGTGCCGCTATGCGTTTTTAGCTTTGGCATGGTTGCTCCTTATTACGAAATTTAGCTGTTTTCCGGCGAATTCTGGTGTCTGATCGACAACAATGGCCTCACCGAAGTCAGCTATTACCTTATCTGCAAGTTTGAAACCTAAGTCTTTGTGAGCTAGTTCACGACCGCGGTAGAAGATAGTCAATTTTACTTTGTGCCCTGCTTCCAGGAAGTCCGTAACTTTGCGCATCTTCACGCCAAGGTCATGCTCACTAATCTTTAACCCAAACCGCATCTGCTTCATTTCAAGCGTCTTGGTATTACGCTTGTTCTTTTGGATTTGCTTAGTGCGCTGGTAGTTGTATTTGCCCCAATCGACGATTTTGACAACTGGCGGGTTGGCGTCCGGTGAAATTTCCACCAGGTCCAGCTCCCGATCTACAGCCATTTGCAAAGCCTCTGAGCGTGAAAGAATCCCGAGCTGTTTGCCCTCTTCATCGATCACACGCATTTGCGGCGCCCGAATGTCTTGATTCAGGCGGGTAAACTTGCTGATAGGACTTCTCCTTTAATATTGTTAGTGAGCTGTATTGTAACAGAAGGAATAACAGAGGTCAAGAAAGCCTAATCCGGGTTCCGTAGCGCCGGCGCACGATACTGTAGCGCTTCGCCGACATGCGCAGCGGTAATTGTTGCCGAGGATTCTAAGTCGGCAATGGTCCTTGAGACCTTTATAACTCGCATATAACTTCGTGGCGACAGTCGTAAGCGGCTGGCTGCATTATTGAGCAATGCAAGGGCGCCAGTGTTAATTTTGGCTACGTCGCGGATGTCGGTATTGGTCATAGTAGCGTTCCTTATACGCGATCCGTAGCGTTTTGTCTGTATTTTTACGGCGCCGGCAATTCTTTTTCGTAAATCCTCCGACTTGTCAGAGTGCGGAGTATTGAGCAATAACTCATGTTTGACCTCTTCTACTTCTACATAGAGGTCAATACGGTCCATGATTGGTCCGGAAAGCTTTTGCCGGTATTGTGTAACGCGATATATAGGACAGGTGCAAACCTGCTGTGTGCCGTAGTAGCCGCAGGGGCAAGGATTGGCTGTGGCCACAAGTATGAAGTCGGCAGGATAGGAGACGCTGTCTTTCGCGCGGGTGACAGTGATAGTTCGTTCCTCCAGCGGTTGCCGCAACGCTTCGATAGTCTGCCGGTTGAATTCTGGCATCTCATCCAGGAATAAGACGCCGCAGTGGCTTAGACTGACCTCCCCAGGCTTTAAACGGGCGCCGCCGCCAGTCATCGCCACGTGACTGGTGCTGTGATGCGGCGCCCGGAACGGGCGAGTAGTGACTAACTGCTCATAATCAGCACCGCACAGGCTATGTAGGTGTGTGATTTCTAGCATTTCTTCGCGGCTGAGCGGTGGCAATAGGGAAGGCAACGCTTTGGCTAGCATGCTTTTGCCCGTGCCAGGCGGCCCGCTGAGAAAAATATTATGGCCGCCAGCCGCAGCAATTGTTAACGCCCGTTTTGCTTGCGCCTGGCCAGCTATGTCTTGTAGCGGGTTTGTCTCGGCCCGCTTTGCCATGGCTGGAAGACTGTACGAGCAATCGGAGTGTACTGGCAGGTTTCGCGCTCCATCTAGAGCTTCCAGCAGTTCTTTAAGAGTTTCAGGTGCATATATTTTGACCTTGGGTACAAGTAATGCTTGCGCCAAATTGGCTTTAGGTACGAAAAAGGTAGTAATACCGTGGTGTTTGCCGGCAACTATTTTGCCGATGATACCCCTTACGCCGCGAATCGTGCCTTCCAGCCCTAATTCGCCGATGAACGCCGCGTTGGTGTCGGCGAAGACTCGCATGCTGCCTGCGGCATTCAGAATAGCTACGGCAATGCACAAGTCCAGGCTAGTACTGTCTTTGGGTACGTCGGCTGGCGCCAGGTTGATCGTGATACGTTTGCGCGGCATGGGAATGCCGCTACTGGCAAAGGCGCTGCGCACGCGTTCCCGCGCTTCGTCGACTGCTTTATTGCCCAGGCCGACAATCACAGTGCCAGGCAAGCCATTAGAAAGATGGCATTCCGCGTCGACAATTATCCCGCTCGAACCGGCTGGCAAAACGCTGCGAATTGGTGCATGCATGCCATGTAAATACGCCGGGCTCCTATAAAAGTAAAGACCCGCCTTTGCGTTGGCGGGTCTTCTTTTGCTTTGGTTTTTGCTTCAATGGTTTTAAGTTTGGATTTGGCTTTTCATGGAACAACGGCTTGCGAGAAGCCGTTGTTTCTAGATCGTTTTTGTTTTTGAGCACTTTTTTTATTCAAGTGCTACAGACATCTTATAAATTACAAAACGGGCTGTCAATGCATTTATGGTTAGTTTTCTTACAAACCTGTGTATAACTTTTTTACAAACCTGTGCGTCAAAAAAATGTACGGGCAGGCAA
>DASYJQ010000001.1:0-1880 GCA_035996265.1 Saccharimonadales bacterium (SeqCode) | reverse complement strand
AGTAAAATAGCTAACTACTGCCTTGGCGCTGCCTGATATTATTAGAGTATGAAACAGCGCGTGGTGATTATTGGTGCCGGGCTCGGTGGGCTGGCTACGGCCTGTCTGCTGGCAAAGGCCGGCTACTACGTTACGGTCCTCGAAAAAAATGAACAGCTTGGCGGCCGGGCCGGTTCGCTAAAAGCAAAAGATTTTACGTTTGATACCGGACCCAGTTGGTATTTGATGCCTGACGTGTTTGAACATTTCTTTACACTGATGGGCGAAAACATTGCCGACCACCTTAGACTGGTAAAACTCGACCCCGGCTTCCGCATTTTTTATAAAGACACCGGCATGCACCTCGATATTACCCCCAGCCTGCAAGCCAATATGGCCACTTTCGAACAGATTGAGCCTGGCGCCGGCAAACAACTACAAAAGTACCTCGACAGGGCCAGGCGGACCTACGAGACGGCCGTCCACGATTTTTCGTACAAAAATTATGACCGGGCCGGCGACCTGATAGGGGTCAAATCTTTACAGGCGCTGCGCGACATACCGCTGCTGTCTTCTATGCACCACCACGTTGCCCGGCATTTCCGCGACCCGCGCCTGCAAAAGATACTACTCTATCCCAGCGTTTTCCTAGGGGTCAGCCCCTACAAAGCGCCGGCCCTGTACAGCATGCTCAGCCACGCCGACTTTACTCAAGGAGTGTATTACCCGATGGGCGGCATGTATTCGCTGACCGAGGCTTTAGTGTCACTGGGTCGTAAACACGGCGTCCGCTACCGTACCAACTGTCCGGTCGGCAAAATTGTTGTCAAGAATGGGCGTGCCGCCGGAGTGCTATGCAGAGGCAAGGAACAGTATGCCGATATTGTCGTCAGCAACGCCGATATTTACCATACCGAAAACCAACTGCTGGCGCCGTCGCAGCGTGACCATACCAAAGCGTACTGGCAACACCGCACGCTGGCGCCGTCGGCCCTGCTATTGTACTTGGGCGTCGATAAGCAGTATCCGTCGCTCGCCCACCACAACCTATTATTTAGCAAGGACTGGCGGCGTAACTTTGCCGAAATATACGACCGGCCGCAATTCCCTACCGATCCGTCGCTGTATGTCTGCGCTCCGGGCAAAACCGATCCGTCTGTCGCGCCCAAGGGCAAAGAAAACCTGTTTGTTTTGGTCCCCGTCGCCGCTGGTTTACGCTATACGCCCAAACAATTAGAACGCTTTACGGAACGCACGTTGGCTACCATCGAGCAACAACTGGATTTGCCTGGCTTACGGCAGTCGATCAGTTACCAGAAGGTATTCGCCGTACGCGACTTTGCCGAGCGGTTCAACAGTATGCAGGGCACGGGATTAGGATTGGCGCATACCCTGAGGCAAACAGCACTGTTCCGGCCGGGCAACATCAGTAAAAAAGTTGAAGGACTGTATTACACGGGCGCCAACGTCCATCCCGGCATCGGAATGCCGAGCACGTTCATTAGCGCCGAACTAGTCTACAAACGATTGACACACGACCGTAGCAGCACGCCGCTGGCGTCGTTATTGCCCCTTATTAAGCCCGGCAGCTTTGACGCGGGCAACGGCAGTCCGCTGTAATTCGGGCGGGAAACTCAGGCGCTGTTTAACATCCTCAAGATATTCAGGCGTCGCTATGGTGCGGTTAGCCGCAAAGAACACTTTGCCATCTTCAGGCTCGTTGCGGGCAAAAACATGCACATGCACATGCGGTACTTGATTACCCCACACGGCAGTGCCTACGCCACGTTCCGGTTTAAGCGTTGCTATGAGGTGCTGACGCGTAATACGGACTAGTTCCCAGAGCTGCCGGTAGCGGTCATCAGGTAAATCGTCCACATTAGCCACCGGTTCTTTGGGGA